>JAKPBL010000004.1 GCA_029778965.1 Bacteroidota bacterium | reverse complement strand
ATTCTTCTGGTTTTCGAAATAATACACACCGGGCGCATCGGGCAGGCGCTGCAGGCAGTCGGCCGGCAGGTGCGGTGGCAGGAACTGTTCCGCATTTTTACCCCGAAGCATCTGCTGCAGCACCTGCCCGCTATCTGCTTTCACCAATCGCTCAAACAGTCGAACCGTGGCAGCGGCGTCGCCCAGGGCACGGTGCCGGTTCTCGATGAGAATACCCAGGTTACGGCAAAGCGTGCCCAGGCTATAGCTCGGCTGTCCCGGTAATAGCTTGCGTGCCAGCCGCACAGTGCAAAGCTTTTTTACAGGCAGGCTGAAACCGGCCTGTTCCAGTTGCCCGCGCACGAACGAGAAGTCGAAGTTGACATTGTGCGCCACAAATACCCTGTCTTTCAGCAGTTCGTACACCAGCGGCGCAATGGCGTCAAAACGCGGTGCTGCCGCTACCATATCGTCGTCGATACCTGTCAGGGCAGTAATATAACGCGGGATGGCCTGGCCCGGGTTGACCAGCGTACTGTATTCGCGCTCCACCTGCCGGCCATCGTGCAGCACGATCGCAATCTCGGTGATGCCGTTCCCGTTGGCAAATCCACCCGTGGTTTCTATGTCGACAACAGCGAACATGGCGCAAAGCTAAATTATTTAGTAATTAATTAAGTAATTTTGTTGTCTTATGGAATTGAGCAAGAATTTTATGCCTGCGACGGCAGAAAGCCGGTGGACAACCATTTGGAAAGACAGGAAATATTTTAACAGCGTACCCGATGAGCGGCCTGCATTTGCCGTGGTAATCCCGCCGCCGAATGTAACCGGTGTGCTGCACATGGGGCATACACTCAATGAGACCGTACAGGACATCCTGGTGCGCAAAGCCCGCATGAGCGGCTTCAATGCGTGCTGGGTACCCGGCAGCGACCATGCCTCCATCGCCACCGAGGCCAAAGTGGTGCAAATGCTCGAAAAAGAAAAAGGCATTAAAAAGGCCGACCTTAGCCGTCCGGAATTTCTCCGCTATGCCTTTGAATGGAAAGAGAAATACGGTGGCATCATTTATAGTCAAATCGAGAAGCTCGGTTGCAGCGTCGACTGGAACCGGGTTACGTTTACGATGGACGACCATTATTACAAAGCGGTTATAGACGTGTTTGTCGATCTCCATGACAAAGGGTTGATCTACCGCGGCGCCCGCATGATCAACTGGGATCCCGCTGCCAAAACAGCCCTCAGCGACGAAGAGGTGGAATACAAGGAAGTACAGGGCAAGTTGTATTATATCAGGTATAAGCTGGAAAAAGGCGGTGACATCATTATTGCCACCCAGCGTCCCGAAACCATCATGGGCGATACCGCTATTTGCGTAAACCCCAACGACGAACGGTATCGCGCGCTCATCGGCAGCCATGCCTATGTGCCGCTGATCGACCGGAAGATACCCATCATTGCCGACGAATACGTGGACCCCGCTTTTGGTACGGGCGCGCTGAAAGTAACGCCGGCGCATGATATCAACGACTATAACCTGGGGCTTAAGCACAGCCTCGACGTGATCGATACGCTCAACGACGACGGCACTTTAAGTGAAGCGGCCATTATTCATGTGGGTGTTGATCGTTTTAAAGCCCGCAAGCTGGTAGTGGCCGAACTGGAAGAAAAAGGCCGGCTGGATAAAGAAGAAACCTACCAGACAAGGGTTGGTTACAGCCAGCGGACCGGCGTGGTGGTGGAACCGAAAATCTCCACGCAGT
>JAKPBL010000088.1 GCA_029778965.1 Bacteroidota bacterium | reverse complement strand
CGCGCCGGCCAATATGAGCTTCAACCCCAATACCGCCTCCAATATCACCCTCCAGGCCTGGGCAATGCAGCCGTTTCTCGGCGACCAGTTATTACGGGTGATGAGCTCGTCTTACCAACGGCCCAACCCGAAAGGGTTTCATATAGAAGCAAAGGCATCGGGGCATTATGTGAACTCATTGCTGGCGAGCCAGGAGGCCAAAGCCAACGGATATGATGAAGCCCTCTTGTGCGATATGAATGGTTTTGTTGCCGAAGGACCCGGCGCCAATATCTTCTATGAAAAAGACGGGCAGCTATTTACACCGGCTACCGGCAACATATTACCAGGCATTACCCGCGCCACCGTACTGGAAATATGCGCCGCCGAGGGCATCTCCGTTACTGAAAAACGCATCAGCACCAAAGAGCTGAAAGAAGCCGACGCCGCTTTTTTCTGCGGCACCGCCGCCGAAGTGATCGGCTTCAAAAGCCTCGACGATACCATCTTCCCCTTACAATGGAAAGAGTCGCTGAGTTATCGTATTCAGCAAACCTACAAAGCGTGGGTAACCGAAAATATTGCAGAAACCATTAGCTAAACAACCATAGGATATGTCAACGCCTTTGAACAAATACTCCCGCACCCTTACCCAGGATCCCACACAACCTGCCGCCCAGGCCATGTATTACGGCATCGGCCTCACCGATGAAGACCTCGCCAAGCCGCAGGTCGGCATCGCCAGCATGGGCTACGATGGCAACACTTGTAACATGCACCTGAACGACCTGTCGAAAGTGATCAAGCAAAGCGTGTGGGACCAGGACCTGGTGGGGCTTATGTTCCATACCATCGGCGTCAGCGACGGCATGAGCAATGGTACCGACGGCATGCGTTATTCGCTGGTAAGCAGGGATATCATCGCCGACTCCATTGAAGCGGTTTGCGGCGCGCAGTATTACGACGGACTCATCACCGTACCCGGCTGCGATAAGAACATGCCCGGGTCTATTATGGCGATGGGCCGGCTGAACCGCCCCTCGATCATGGTATATGGCGGTACGATCGCTCCCGGACATTACAAAGGACAAGACCTCAATATCGTGTCGGCGTTCGAAGCCCTGGGGCAAAAGATCGCCGGTAATTTATCCGAGGGCGATTTCAAAGGCATTGTCAAAAACTCCTGTCCCGGCGCCGGCGCCTGCGGTGGTATGTACACTGCCAATACCATGGCCGCTGCCATTGAAGCGCTCGGCATGAGCCTTCCCTACTCGTCGTCCAACCCCGCCCTAAGCGAAGAGAAACAAAAGGAATGTCAGAGCGCCGGAAAAGCCATTCTCCTGCTGCTGGAAAAAGATATCAAACCCCGCGATATCATGACCCGCGACGCATTCGAGAATGCGCTCGTCACCATTATGGTGCTCGGCGGATCCACCAATGCCGTGCTGCACCTGATCGCCATGGCTAAAAGTGTGGGCGTACCGTTGACACAAGACGATGTGCAGGCCGTAAGCGACCGCATTCCGGTATTGGCCGATCTCAAGCCGAGCGGAAAATACATGATGCAAGACCTGCATGAACACGGTGGCATCCCTGCTGTTATGAAATACCTGCTTAACAAGGGCCTGCTGCATGGCCATTGCCTGACCGTAACCGGCAAAACACTGGCCGAAAACCTGGAAAATATAGCGCCTGTCAATTTCGATACACAAAAGATCATCGTTCCGCTTGAGCAACCGCTGAAAGCCACCGGCCACCTGCAAATTCTGTACGGCAACCTGGCCACCGGCGGCAGTGTGGCCAAGATCAGCGGAAAGGAAGGCGAAAAATTCAAAGGACCAGCCCGCGTTTTCGACGGCGAACAAGAACTCATCAGCGGTATCAGCAGCGGCCGGGTTAAACCCGGCGATGTGGTGGTGATCCGGCATGTAGGCCCCAAAGGAGCACCGGGTATGCCCGAAATGCTGAAACCAACGTCAGCCATTATCGGCGCCGGCCTGGGCAAATCGGTAGCCCTGATCACCGACGGTCGTTTCAGCGGCGGCACTCACGGTTTCGTGGTGGGTCACATTACGCCTGAAGCCTATCTCGGCGGCGCCATCGCCCTGGTAAACGACGACGATATCATCGAGATCGATGCCGTTAACAATACCATGAACCTGCTGGTCGACGAAGCTGAGATCGAACGCCGCCGCGCTGCCTGGAAACAGCCTGCACTCAAGGCCACCAACGGAATTTTATTCAAATACGCCCGCTCGGTAAAAGATGCCAGCCAGGGCTGTGTAACAGACGAAGCCTAAAAATAATTACCATGAGCACTATAGCAGAACCCATCGGCAGCAAAGCAGCCGGTACAGAAAAGACCACTACCATCAGCGGCAGTGTAGCCGTGCTGGAAGCCTTCCTGGCAGAAGGCGTTGATACGATCTTCGGTTATCCCGGCGGCGCCATCATGCCTATTTATGACGCCCTGTACGATTACAACGACAAGCTCAAACACATCCTCGTTCGCCACGAACAGGGCGGTATCCATGCAGCGCAGGGCTATGCCCGCACTTCGGGAAGAACAGGCGTTGTATTTGCGACCAGCGGTCCCGGCGCCACCAACCTGGTAACCGGCCTGGCCGATGCTATGATCGACTCCAATCCCATCGTTTGTGTAACCGGCCAGGTATTCGCGCACCTGCTCGGCACAGACGCTTTCCAGGAAACAGACGTGATCAATATCACCACGCCTGTTACCAAATGGAACTACCAGGTAACCGATGCCAGTGAAATCCCGCATGTGCTGGCCAAAGCTTTCTATATCGCTTCCAGCGGCCGGCCCGGCCCGGTGCTGATCGATATCACTAAAAATGCGCAACTGCAATTGTTTGAATACAGTGGCTATCAAAAATGCAACCATATCCGCAGTTATCGCCCCAAGCCCAATATACGCACGGAGTATATCGAGCAGGCGGCTGCATGGATCAACCAGGCCCAACGCCCCTTTGTACTGTTCGGCCAGGGCGTTATACTGGGGAAAGCAGAACAGGAGTTCAAGGCATTCATCGAGAAATCAGGCATTCCCGCGGCCTGGACCATCATGGGGCTGAGTGCATTGCCGACAGACCATCCGCTGAATGTTGGTATGCTGGGTATGCACGGTAATTACGGACCGAATGTACTTACCAACGAATGTGATGTGCTTATTGCGGTGGGTATGCGGTTCGATGATCGCGTTACCGGTCGCCTCGACAAATACGCCCGGCAGGCCAAAGTGATTCACCTCGATATCGATCCCGCGGAAATTGACAAGAACGTAAAAACAACGGTACCTGTATGGGGCGATTGTAAAGAAACCCTGCCCCTGCTAACAGCCGCCATCAACCAGAAAGTGTATCCGCAATGGCTCGATAAATTCAACGACTATCGCCGCCAGGAAGAGGAGCAATGCATTGTTCCAGAAATGAATCCCACCAGCGAAGTGATGACCATGGCCGAAGTGATTCATGCATTGAACGACCTCACCAACGGTGACGCCGTTATCGTGACCGATGTGGGGCAACACCAGATGGTCGCCTGCCGGTATGCCAAATTCACCCAAAGCCAAAGCAATGTGACGTCGGGCGGACTGGGCACCATGGGCTTCGGGTTGCCGGCTGCTATTGGCGCCAAATACGGCGCCCCCGATCGCGAGGTAATTGCTATCATTGGCGACGGCGGCATCCAGATGACCATCCAGGAGCTGGGCACTATTATGCAGTTCGGCGTCGCCGTGAAGATCATTGTACTCAATAACCAGTTCCTCGGCATGGTACGGCAATGGCAGCAGCTCTTCCACGACAAACGCTATTCATTCGTGAATATTACCAGCCCCGATTTCGTGGCGGTAGCCAAAGGCTATCATATCGACGCGCAAAAAGTAGAGCACCGTGAGCAGTTGCGGGCGGCACTGAAAACCATGATCGACAGTAAAGAATCTTACCTGCTTGAGATCATGGTTGGAAAAGAGAACAACGTGTTCCCGATGGTGCCCCAGGGTTGTAGTGTGGCGGAGATACGGTTGAAGTAACTGACTTTGATCACAGGTTTCACGCGGAGTATATGTAATGCTCCGTTCCTCTGCGGCCGCTGTGAGAAACAAAAAACAGGACTTTCTGCGGGAGCCAAAATTTCCCGCAGAGAACGCAAGGAGCAAAGAACACCAAGAGATGCAAAACAAATCAAGCATAGAAGAGATACGAGCGCGCTTCGACAACGATGTGGCCAGGTTCTCCAACCTCGATACCGGTCAGGTGTCTACCATCGATGCAACGGTGTCGCTGGAGCTGATCACCGAGTCTGCCAAAAGGATAGCACCCAATGCCACGGCGCTCCTGGACGTGGGTTGCGGCGCAGGCAACTACACGTTGAAAATGCTGCAGAAATTGCCGGGATTGAATTGTACACTCGTAGATATCAGCAAGCCCATGCTTGACAAAGCCCTCGAAAGGGTAACACCTGAAACCAGTGGAACGGTGGCCGCATTGCAGGGCGACATACGCACGGTCACATTACCGGAAAATCATTTCGACATCATACTCGCCGGCGCGGTACTGCATCACCTGCGCGACGACAAAGATTGGGAGGCAACATTCGGGAAGCTGTACCGGCTGTTGAAGCCGGGTGGCTGCCTGATGGTATCCGACCTCGTAATACAGGAAACCGAAGCTATCACAGCCTATACCTGGGAGCGCTATGGCGACTACCTGGAGAGCATCAACGGCCCGGGCTATCGCCAGAGCGTGATGGACTATGTAGCGAAAGAGGATTCGCCGCGATCAGTTACTTACCAGTTGGCGCTGATGAAAAAGCTGGGATTCAGCGATACCGAAATTCTTCACAAGAACATGTGCTTTGCTGCTTTCGGCGGCATCAAATAAAATAGTAAACAGAAAATTCTACGCATGAAACAGGAATTCACTATAACCGTTTACACCGAAAACCAGATCGGCCTGCTGACCCGCATCGCCATCATCTTTTCGCGCCGTAAGATCAACGTGGAAAGCCTCAATACCTCCCCTTCGGAGATTGAGAATATCCATCGCTTCAACATCGTCATTAATGAAACGGAAGAAGTGGTTAGAAAGCTCTGCCGCCAGATCGAGAAGCAGGTGGAAGTGCTGAAAGCATATTACAGCAGCAACGACGAAATCATCTGGCAGGAAATGGCTTTATACAAAGTACCTACCGACCAGGTGGCGGAGAAAGTACAGGTGGAAAGACTGCTGCGCCAATATGGCGCCCGCGCCGTAGTGATCAGGAATGATTATACCGTTTTTGAAGCGACCGGCCACCGGGAAGAAACCGATAAGCTGATAGAGATTCTCGGCGAGTTTGGACTGATCGAGTTCGTACGCAGTGCGCGCGTGGCCATCATAAAAAACTCCAACGGCTTCCACGACAAACTGCGCCAGTTCGAACAACGCGAGCCCGGCGAAGAAGTGATCGAAAACGAATACCTGGGCCAGAACCAGAAGGTCTTCACCATGTAATCCGCACCCGAACCATGGAATCAGTATTCTCACAAATAAGACAATCCAGGAAAGCATTCCTGGCTATGATAGCGCCGCTCAGCACCGAACAGTTGAACCAGGTCCCCGCGGGCTACAACAACAATATCATCTGGAACCTGGGACACATCGTAGCATCGACCATCGGCCTTTGTTATAAACGAACCAATGTGACGCCCGATAAGCCCAATCCCCTGGCCGGTAAATTCGGTAAGGGTACCCGGCCCGAATCGTTGGTAAGCGACAGCGAGATCGAACAGATTAAGCAGGAGTTGCTGACCAGCATTGATTCGCTTGAAAGCGACTACCGCGCCGGGATTTTCAAAAACATCACCCCTTTTTCAACCGATACGTATAAGGGAATGCTAAATACCATCGAAGAAGTAATTGTATGCACCCTTGCACACGACAATTACCACTTCGGTTATTCATCTGCGTTAAAAAAATCTATCCAGTAAACAATCTCTCTTTCAAATTAAAACAGACAAACAAAAATGGCAAAACTAAATTTCGGCGGCGTTGAAGAAAATGTGGTAACCCGCGAAGAATTTCCCCTGGCAAAAGCGCAGGAGATCCTGGAAAACGAAACGATAGCCGTAATCGGTTATGGTGTACAGGGACCGGGGCAGGCATTGAATCAGCGCGATAACGGCATCAACGTGATTGTTGGCCAACGGAAAAATTCGAAGACCTGGGACAAAGCCATTGCCGACGGCTTCGTACCCGGCAAAACACTGTTCGAGATCGAAGAGGCCCTCGAACGCGGCACCATCATCTGCTACCTGCTGAGCGACGCTGCCCAGATTGCGTTGTGGCCCACGGTGAAAAAGCACCTCACCCCCGGCAAGGCCCTGTATTTCTCTCACGGGTTCGGCATCACATTCAACGAGCAAACCGGCATCATTCCGCCGAAAGATGTGGACGTTTTCCTCGTAGCGCCCAAGGGAAGCGGCACTTCCCTGCGCCGTATGTTCCTGCAGGGCCGCGGGCTTAACAGCTCTTATGCCATCTTCCAGGACGCAACCGGCAAGGCCCGCGACCGCGTGATCGCATTGGGCATTGCCGTAGGCAGCGGCTACCTGTTCGAAACCGATTTCAAAAGAGAAGTATATTCCGACCTGACCGGCGAACGCGGCACACTGATGGGCGCCATCCAGGGCATCTTCGCCGCCCAGTACCAGGTGCTGCGCGACAAAGGCCATACACCCAGCGAGGCTTTCAACGAAACAGTGGAAGAGCTGACACAGTCGCTGATGCCGCTCGTTGCTGAAAACGGCATGGACTGGATGTATGCCAACTGCTCCACAACAGCCCAGCGCGGTGCGCTCGACTGGTGGAAGAAATTCCGCGACGCTACCGCTCCTGTTTTCAACGAACTGTATGAAAGCGTTGCTACCGGCAAGGAATCGCAACGTTCTATCGACTCCAACAGCCAGGCCGACTACCGCGAAAAACTGGATGCCGAGCTGAAAGAACTGCGTGAAAGTGAGATGTGGCAGGCTGGCAAAACCGTTCGCAGCTTGCGTCCGGAGAACCAGGGTTAAGATGTTGTTGTGGTTATAGGGTTGCCGGTACAACTATTCTTTACAGGCGCATGCGAACATTTTGTGTTCACGCAAAGACCGTAAAGAAGCAAAGAACGCTAAAGAATAGTTGTTGCCGGCAATTCTCTTTTTAAAGGAACAGCAACGCGTTTATCAATGCCCGGCACTAACAGGCAACACCAATATTTGATAATTAAAACCGGAAATATGAAAAAGTTGATTTTCTTTTTATTATTTGCTTGCGTTTCCTGGCGTTTGACGGCACAGGAGAAAAGCCTGCAAGAACTGGTTGCGAAAGGAAACAAGGCCTACGTAGAATTTGTAGATGTCAAACACAATATTCCTGAGGCAAAAGATGCCATCAATAAAGCATTGCTGGGTCCGGAATGGAACTACTGGGAACTGGTCGATTCCAAAGACAAGGCTGACTTCATCCTCAAGGTTTCCGTTGAAAAGAAAGGCATGAATATCATGAGCATGACATCTGACGGCGCGCGGATTCGCGTCATCGCGCAGGTGCTGTCGGTGAATGAGAAATCGCTTTGGAAATCCAAACAATACCAGGGAAACGCCTCTATGTTCACCGGTTATGCAGCGCTGGAAGATGCCATGCGAAAAATGGTGCGCCGCGCCTTAGGCGAGGAATTGATGAAACAACCATAATCGCCCGTTTTTATCCATGACTGAATATATACAGCAAGCGGCCCCCACAGGCTATGTTGAAATAGACAATGATACGAAGGCAAGCGGATTCACCATGGCTTCCGACAGACTGACCTGCTCGCTATTGCGCACCCTGGCCGCCGCTAAGCCCGGCGCAAGATTCCTCGAAATGGGAACAGGTACCGGACTGTCAACAGCATGGATCTTGGATGGCATGGACGCCGATTCAACGCTCACCTCTTTTGACAACGACGAATCTTTTCTCGCCATTGCCCGCAAACACCTCGGCCACGACGATCGCCTCGAACTCGTACACAACGATGGCGAAGCCTGGCTGCAGCAGAATGCCGAGAAAAAGTTCGATTTCATTTTCGCCGATACCTGGCACGGAAAATACCTGATGCTGGCAGAAACCCTGGCTATGCTCAACCCCGGCGGCATCTACATCGTTGACGATATGCTGCCACAGTCTAACTGGCCCGAAGGTCACGCAGAAAAAGCCGAACATTTCATCCAGTGCCTTGAAAACTACCCCGACCTGACTCTCACCAAGCAAAAATGGGCTACCGGCATTATCATCGCAGTAAAAAAATAATGACTCATGACGTCTTTGCTCCCAACAACATTTTGACTTTCAACCATGAACTTCCCATCCGCCGCACTCCGTCTCTCAGAGGTCATCGTACGCACCCCGCTTACCCGCAATACCAACCTCTCCCGGCGGTATAATGCCAACGTGTACCTGAAGCGGGAAGACCTGCAGGTGGTACGCAGCTATAAACTGCGCGGCGCCTACAATATGATGAGCAGCCTGCACGCTGAACAACTCGCCAAAGGAGTGGTATGCGCCAGCGCCGGCAATCATGCGCAGGGCGTCGCCTTTAGCTGCCGCCAGCTCAAAACCAGGGGCGTCGTTTTCATGCCCATTATCACGCCCAACCAGAAAGTACACCAGACCCGGATGTTCGGCGAAGAATGGATCGATATCCGGCTTATCGGCGACAGCTTCGACGAGTGCGCCGTCGCCGCCAAAAAATTCACCGAAGAAAACGGCATGACCTTTATCCCGCCGTTCGACGACGAACGGATCATAGAAGGGCAAGGCACTGTAGGCCTCGAAATCATGGAAGACCTGGGCAAGATCGACTATATATTTATTCCCGTAGGCGGTGGTGGACTAGCCGCGGGCGTAGGCCTTTGTATCAAAGAATTCTCCCCTACCACCAAAATCATCGGTGTGGAACCTGAGGGCGCGCCCTCGATGACTGCGGCCCTGGAAGCCGGCCACCCGGTTACACTGGCTGATATCGACCGCTTTGTAGACGGTGCCGCCGTAAAACGAGTGGGTGATATCACGTTCTCCTTTTGCCGGCAGGTGCTGGACGATATGCTGCTGGTACCCGAAGGCAAAGCGTGCTCGGTCATTCTCCAGCTCTACAATGAAGATGCTATCGTGGTAGAACCCGCCGGTGTGCTGGCGGTAGCGGCATTGGACCAGTATGCCGATAAGATCAGG
>JAKPBL010000673.1 GCA_029778965.1 Bacteroidota bacterium | reverse complement strand
GTCATGTGGAGTCAGGCAGTTTCACGCCAAAGAGGCCCCAAAGCCTACCCCAGTCCGCACGGCAGACCGTTGATGGCGTGCAGCTCCTGAGTCCACAGGATGCATTTCGCCAACGTCGTCAAAGACATCAAAGACGATGATCCTCCGGCCCAGCCGCGCCATGCCGAACCTGTCTGCCTTGGGAGACTCCCCCGCCGGTCAATGAAGATCGTCAGGAAGCATCGTCTGGCGGGGAAGCTGATCCGTGCTGACCAGGCAAACCATGTCCTCCATGGCGGCCGGGCGACGGTGTATCGGCTTCACACCTGCCCAGCGGCATGCGAACGGGCCACCGTGCGGAGCACGGCCCAGTCCTCCTCGGACATCGGGGCTGCTTCACCGCTGTCGATGCCGGCCTGATATGGACGTATCGTGCGTTACGTCGGTGATAATGGCAATATTAGGTTTGATGCGGCGCGCGATCATCTCGGCGCCCCGAAGGCCGATCTCTTCCTGCACCGCATTTACGATATACAAGCCGTAAGGAAGCTTCTTCCTGTTTTCTTTGAGCAGGCGGGCCACCTGCGCAATCATAAAGCCGCCGATGCGGTTATCGAAAGCGCGGGCTATATAATTGTCGTTCGCCAGCTCGTCAAAGCCATCCTGGTAAGTAACGACCGATCCCACGCGTATGCCCAGCGCTTCCACTTCTTTTTTATTGCGGGCGCCGCAATCCAGGAACAGGTTATCGACCTTGGGCGCCGGCTCTTTCTGGTCGGAATTACCCAGCCGTGTATGAATAGCCGGCCAGCCGAACACCGCTTTCACCGGGCCTTTTTTTCCATGAATAAGCACCCGCTGCGCCGGCGCCACCTGGTGGTCTACGCCGCCGTTGCGTTTGAGGTAGATGAGCCCTTCGTTATTGATATAGTTGACAAACCAACTGATCTCGTCGGCATGCGCTTCGATCACTATTTTGAACGGCGCTTCGGGATTGACCACGCCCACCACTGTTCCGTAGGGGTCTACAAAATGACGGTCTATATAAGGCGACAAATATTTGAGCCATACTTTCTGACCGGCGGCCTCAAAGCCAACGGGCGAAGGGGTGTTCAAATATTCTCTGAGAAACTGGTGCGCGCTGTCGTTTAAAATGCCTGTCTTTTTCTTTGCCGGTCTTGCAACTGCCATGTATAATCGTTTACTGGCCCAACAATACAAAGGGGCCGGTGGTAAGGGTATCGCTTTCGTGGCCTGCCTTGTCTTTTACGACAATCTTCAATTGCAGGGTATCGTTCTGGTCCAGCCCGTTTTGCAGGAACTGAACATATAAAGCCGTGTGGGTGAAATTCAATTCAATCTCGCCGGTTTTGTTATCGGGAAACTCCGGCAACGTGCCATAAATCGGAAAATAAGGACGAATAGGCTCGCGGGTGTTCAGTAAAACAGGCAGGTACATGAGGGAGGAGTCTCGAATGCCCGACAAATCCCCTTCCTTATCGGTATATTTCAGGGTAAAACCGAAAACGGCTTCGGGCACATAGGGCACTATACCGGGTTGGTTAATCAGCTCGAGCTTAGGCTTGGTTTCATAGTTGCTCTTACCGCAGGCCGTCATTCCAACGAAAAAAATCAATGCAGCCAGCACAGGTAAAAACGATTTCCGAATCATATTGCATCTATCTTGCGAACGAATTTATCAACTACCGGGTGATAAACCTAACATGCGAAGCGAATTGATTCATAAAATTTTCCAATTGCAGGGCGCGCCTTCGGCGGATCTGTTGTTGGAAGTGTATCGGTACCAGTATGCGTTCAATCCCGTTTACCGGCGCTGGTGCGATGCGATCGATCGCGCGCCACAACAAGTGAACC
>JAKPBL010000668.1 GCA_029778965.1 Bacteroidota bacterium | reverse complement strand
ACGGATGTGGGTGCACCGGGACAGTTCTGGGTAGCCGATTCGGCCTATATGCAGACCTTGGGCATTGAGCTGGTGCAGGGAAGGAATTTCGATCCGCGGTTATCGACCGATTCACAGGCGCTCATCATCAACCAGGCCATGGCCGTTAAGCTCGGGCTGAAAGAGCCGCTGGGCCAGCGGATCACGAACGGCGGCGGCGCCTATACCGTAATCGGGGTGGTGCGCGATTTCAATTATGAGTCGATGCAGCAGGAGATCCGCCCGCTGGTATTCGGATTGGGCGAAAGCAATTCCATGATCAGCGTCAGGATCAAAGGCGAAAATGCCAAAACAGCCATTGCGCAGGTACAGCAGGTATGGCATGCTTTCATGCCGAACCAGCAAATACGCTACAATTTCCTCGACAACAGTTTTGCGCAGATGTACAAAGATGTGCAGCGCATGCAGCAGATCTTCGGCAGCTTTGCGATGCTGGCTATTTTTATCGCCTGCCTGGGGTTGTTTGCCTTATCGGCTTTTATGGTGGAGCAGCGCAACAAGGAAATGAGCATTCGCAAAGTGCTGGGCGCTTCGGTATTACAGATCAATGGCCTTTTGTCGAAGGATTTTCTGCTGCTGGTGCTGCTCGCTTTTGTTATAGCGACACCGCCGGCCTGGTACGCCATGCGGCTTTGGCTGCAGGAATATGCCTACCGGGTCAATATCAGTTGGTGGATGTTCGGTATTGCCGCCCTGCTGGTAACCGTGATAGCCATAGTGACCATCAGCCTGCAATCGATCAAAGCGGCGCTCTCGAACCCCGTGGACGGGTTGCGGAACTGAGCGCACCCGTTGGGTGCCACCCGACGGGTGGAAAAATCAAGCGCGGAGGCCGTCGATCAGGATGAGCACCATGTTCTCTTCCAACTGTTTGGCGCTGATCTTTTCCTTGCTGCGATGCCAGCTTTCGATGCCGTTTACGGCATGCAGCATGATCAACACTACGGTGGGGGCATCAACGTGTTTCACTTCGCCGTTTTCGATGCCTTTTTCAATGATACCCGCCAGGCGTTTCCGATAGGCGCGGCGTTGTTCATGGTAATTGGACAGGAAAGGATCGGACAGGTGTTTCCAGTCGCGGTCGGCCACCATCACCCTGTCATAGTGGTCGAACATCATCCTGATGTGAAAGCGCAGCATGGCCTCTATCCGCGAAATATTCGACAGCGCGCCGGCTTCCACCTTGTCGCATTGCTCGTTGAAGGCGGTGGCTACCTTGAAGCAGATCTCCTGCAGAATTTCTTCTTTCGACTGGATGTGGTTGTACAGGCTGGCTGCTTCCACCCCCACGGCTTCGGCCAGGTCGCGCATGGAGGCCGCTTTAAAGCCACGTTCCCGGAAAAGACGGGTAGCCGCTTCCACGATCACTTCTTTTTTGGTGGCATTGTGCTTGTTCCTGATCTTGGCCATGGTTCGCCAAATATACAAACGAACGCCCGTTAGGAGAAGCGGGGTCAAAATTCCCTATTTTCGCGCCACAATTTTGAACCATGTCATTGATAGTAGTCGGCACGATGGCTTTCGACGCCATCGAAACACCTTTCGGGAAAAGCGGTCAGACAGTAGGCGGATCAGCCACTTACCTGGCCTGGAGTGCTACGAACTTTGTAGATACAGTTAACCAGGTGTCGGTGATCGGCTATGACTTTCCGCAGGAAGAGCTCGAGGCCCTGGCAAAAAGGGGCGTTAGGTTCGACGGCGTGGAAAGAAAAACAGGCGAGAAGTCGTTCTTCTGGGCCGGCCGATATCATCTTGACATGAATACCCGCGATACGCTCGATACGCAATTGAACGTGCTCGCCAGCTTCGATCCTAAGATTCCCGACAGCTACCAGGGCGCTGAATTCCTGATGCTGGGCAACCTGATGCCCAGCCTGCAAATGAGCGTTATCCGGCAAATGAAGAAGCGCCCCAAGCTCATCGTGCTCGATACCATGAATTTCTGGATGGATACGGCCATGAGCGACCTGGAAGCGGTGTTGAAAGAAGTGGATGTGCTGATGGTGAACGACAGCGAGGCAAGGCAGCTCAGCGGACAATACTCCCTGGTGAAAGCAGCCAGGCAGATCCGTAATATGGGACCGAAATTCCTGGTAATCAAAAAGGGCGAGCACGGTGCACTTCTTTTCCACGAAGACCAGGTATTCTTTGCGCCGGCGCTGCCGCTGGAAGATGTATTTGATCCCACGGGAGCCGGCGATACTTTTGCAGGTGGCTTTATCGGTCACCTGGCGGCTACACGTGATATCTCTTTTGAGAATATGAAAACCGCCATCATCAAAGGATCTGCGCTCGCCTCGTTCTGCGTAGAGAAATTCGGCACGCACCGCATGAAAGAGATCACCCGGCACGACATCGAAGAGCGGATGCGCCAGTTCGTTCAACTGGTGAACTTCGATATCCAGCTTACCCGGTGAGGCGTTACCAGTTGATGCCGACGGCCCTGCGCGCCCGCAGGGTCTTACCCCCGGGATGAAAGGCCTGCGCCACCAGCACATAGGGTCCGGCAGGCAAAGCATGCCCCGTATCGCCGCGACCGTCCCATATTATGGTGCCGTTTAAGCCGCATATCCCCGAACGGATCACGGTTCTCACCCTATGGCCATCGCTGTCATAAACCGTTACCGAAAGCACATAGCCCCTCTCGGGAAAACGGTAGTGCAATACTACCTGCCGGCTCCCCATTTCGGTGCTGAAAAAACGGCCTGCTTCGCCTGTGCCTGCCTGTGAATTCGGCAGACCGGGCGTTCCATAACGGGCATGTGCAGCCGCAGATGACCAATTGCTGCGGTCATTGCCCGGCGCAGCCGCATCGAGCCGTTCCAGGGCAACCCCCTCGGGGTTGCGGACCAGGGGATGGTGCCAGCCGGCCTCATAATCAACTGCGTCTATCACCCGGCCATCGGCCTGCAGCAATAGCACCGCACCGGCCTTATCGGGAAAAGCCGGCAGCGCCGGAACTGCCATGAGCCGGCCGGTACCGCCGAATTGCCGCCGCACCCAGCCCGTGTCGGTCGACAAAGCGCAGAATTCGCCGGGCAGGAGGCAACGGCCATCGGTCGCCAGTGTTTTTAACGCCGCGGGCGATCCCCTGTTATCGCGGTTTCCCAGGCGCAGCGATGATAAGGAAATGGCATAAGGTCCCCCGTTGAACAATTCTATGTAATCTGCCCCCGCCGCCGGCGGGTCGAATAATATTTCATTCAGCACGAGACCTTCATAGTCGTTGTCGGGAAGCATGCAATTGGTTTGCAGGCTGCCGAGCAGGGAATCGCATACGGAAATCCCGTTGGCCGTAATGCCGTATAATACGCCGGGTGCCAGGGGAGAAGCCAGGTGCACCAGCCAGCGGTTGCCCAGGATGCCTGTTGCCCGTATGGAATCGACGGCCACGGCGGGTTCTATGGATACAATCGGCGGGCGGCTAACCCGTTCGTTGAACACCAGCATAACTGTTTGAGGCTCTTCCGCAAAAGCATACATCGAAACCCCCGGAACTCCCAGGGCTGTTCCAGCCTTTACGGTGCCCGGGTTGCCGCCCGCATCGTCATTCGACGACTGCCATTGATTTGCCAGCCGGCAGGTGTTTCGCGGATCCGCCGCCTCGATGCTGCGACCGCCGGGCGCCGATCTGCCATACGTGCCCAATGAATAACCGGCCGCATGCACCACCCGGCCGCGGGCATCTTCCAGCCAGATGGTATCAGCGTCATTGCGCAAGGCCGGAAAACCCGCCAGCCCCAGTACCCGGCCATAGCGTACAAACGAATCGGCGACCGCCGTTTTGCAAAGCAGTAAAACACCGTTGGGGAAAAGGGTCGAGCCCGCAGGAAACTTCGCCCGGCTGCGGCCATTGGTCAGCATCCATCCGCCCAGGTCGAGGGTGTCGTTGCCGGTATTCCATAGCTCCACAAACTCCTCCGGCGGCAGCCCGCGTGAAGGAGTGGGGTCGGGCATCAGTTCCGTAATGGCCACGGGGAATCCCTGCCCGCGGCCATGTAATAACGCCATCAATGCGCACACACACAATATCCATCGCCTCATGGCCCAAAGCTAAGCCGGCTGCCGAACCGGAATCCATGCAAGAAATTTTTGGGTGAAAAAACGGTGTGCACTAAATTCGTGCCCCATGAATACAATGAAACATACTACAAAGACCAAAAAACAGTTTCCCCGGAAGGAAGGTGTCTGATCGTTTGTAGTTGCTTCAACAAAATAAACAGGCCTTCCAAGTTGGGAGGCTTTTTTTATCATCAAAATGAAAAATAGTCCATGAAAGTTGCCGTTGTAGGTGCCACCGGTCTCGTCGGTACCAAAATGTTGCAGGTGCTGGCCGAGCGAAATTTCCCGGTTACTGAACTCCTGCCCGTTGCTTCTGAAAAATCAGTCGGAAAAGAAGTGGAATTCAAGGGAAAGAAATACAAGGTGGTTGGTATGGCCGATGCCATCAAAGCCAAACCTGCGGTAGCTATCTTTTCTGCCGGCGGCGGCACCTCGCTCGAGTGGGCGCCTAAATTCGCCGAGGCCGGTATTACAGTGATCGATAATTCCTCCGCCTGGCGGATGGACCCCAACAAACCGCTGGTGGTTCCGGAAATCAATGCCGACATTCTCACGGTGAACGACAAGATCATTGCCAATCCCAACTGTTCCACCATCCAGATGGTGGTGGCGCTGAATCCCCTGCATAAGAAATACGGCATCAGGCGCGTGGTGGTATCGACTTACCAGAGTGTTACCGGCACCGGTGTGAAAGCAGTAACACAATTGCAGAACGAACGCAAGGGGGTGCAGGGCGAGATGGCGTATAAATACCCGATCGACCTGAATGTGATTCCCCAGATCGATGTGTTCCTCGATAATGGATATACCAAAGAGGAAATGAAGATGGTGAATGAAACCAAAAAGATCATGCGCGACGACAGTATTCGCGTAACGGCTACTACGGTGCGCATTCCCGTTATGGGCGGACACAGCGAGTCGGTGAACATCGAATTTGAAAAAGACTTCGATCTCAACGAGGTAAAAGACCTGTTGTCGAAAGCGCCGGGAGTGGTATTGGTTGATGACCCCGCCAATGCGCAATACCCCATGCCGATGGATGCGCATGAAAAAGACGATGTATTTGTGGGAAGACTTCGGCGCGACGAGTCAAATCCGAATACGCTGAATTGCTGGATCGTGAGCGATAACCTGCGCAAGGGCGCAGCGACCAATGCAGTGCAGATCGCTGAATACCTTAATGGCAAGGGGTTGCTGAACTGATAAGAATAATGATGGGTAATACGGCGTTTGGGTTGTTCCCGGGCGCCGTTTATTTTCAGTACCGCCAGCTTTTCAGGTCGGCGCCGGCAGGGGCGCGTTGCTCCACCTCTTTCACCCACATGGGTATAAAGCGCTGGTGATACCGCAGGCGGCTGAGGTAGATGGGCACGGTATGGTCGCCGTTCCAGCAATGTTCGGCGCGCGGCTCATAATCTACCTCGCAATTGCAGGCAGGATTGCTCAACCCCTTCAGCATGTCTTCTGCGGTATATACAGCGAGGTTAAGGTAATAGTTGTCCATCTCGCCCACGTAGACATGAATTCGGCCTGCCAGTTTGCTGCCAATCTTCTGCCAGTCGCGTTGGATGATATGCGTCAGGTCGTAATGTTCTTTCCAGTAAGCAGCCACGCCGGCATCGATGGCGCCCGTTTTCCGGTCCCATATTCGTTTCGGATATCCCTGCGCGTTAGTGGGCGAGAAGGTCGCCTCCCAAACATCCCACTGGTCGCCGCTGCGGCCGTTGTCGCCCAGCGCCAGCTCGCGCTGGCAGGTGCCTTTCAGTGTGCTGGTGGCTACGCCGTACAGGTTGCGCATGCCTGGCTGCATTTGCGGGTTCCAGCTTTTCTCCGCCGAATAATAGGCGTTTTTGTCTTTGTAAATATCCACGACGGTATAGCGGCTGAAATCGATCGGGTCGGGGCAGGCGGCATAGCAGCCATTGTATTCATCGGGATAGAACACCTGCGCCGCGAGTGATTCCCAGCCACCGGTAGAGCCGCCATACAGGAAACGCGCCCAGCCCTGGCCGATACCCCTGAAACGTTTTTCGATTTCCGGGATCAACTCGTAGGTAATGGCATCGCCATAGGGACCCATATTAGCGGTGTTCACTGCATAGGAGTCGTCGTAATACGGCGTGGCATGCTGTATCTCGATGGCGATTACGCGGGGAAACCCGGGGCCTGTCCACAGCTTGTAAAAATCGTAAGCCTCCTGCTGTACGATGCGGTTGTATCCTTTCAGGTGAAAGCGCGCGCTGCTGTCGGGCGGCAGGTTGGGGTCGGGGGGATCGGTGCGAAAACCGCCGAAATCATCGGGGAAATGCCCGTGGTAAACCGCCAAAGGGTATTTCACGTCGGGGTGCGAATCCCAACCTTCGGGCAGCAATACATGCGCGCCAAGGTACATAGGGCGGCCCCAGAAGGCCGTGAGCAACTTGCTCTGGATTTTGATGTGCTTTATGTATTTCGTGTCTTCGGGCTCTTTGATGGGCGGGATCACGTTGCTGAGCTGAACATTCAGCACTGCACCCTTTTTCAGCTTCATCTTCACCGGGGTGGAATAGAGATTACCGGGAGCCGATTGCCAGTGATGGCCTTCGCCCTGGTCCATATGCAACTTTACCGTATGCCCGTCGCTGCGATTGAATGTTTCATATACATGCAACACCGCCTGCACGTAGTATTCGCCTTCGGGCACCTGCGAAATGCTTTCTAACGGATAACCATAAGCGCTGGTTGTTACCGAACGGCTGCCGCCTTGCCAGTCGTCGACGTTCATGCCGAACACCAGTTGCGTAGCGTCGCCGTCGCTGATCTGGAAGCGGGGCTCGCGTGCGCCATCGTTCGATAAGAGCAGTAGCAGGCGACCATCGTACTTTTTAGCACTGCCGGCGGGCAGTGACACCTTGAATTCCTGGCTGTAGGCGCAGTAGCCGGCCAGTTCAAAAGTCAGTACGAAAAAATAAAAAACGGGGCTCAGTGTGCGCATATACATAACAGTTAGCGGGTGGTTACTCTTCGGGTTGCAGGTTGGCGCGAAGAAACTCCAGCAATGGCTGGAGGGCAGCGAAAGCATCGACTACCGCATTTTTAGCTTTTTTCCCTGTTAGCACTTCATCTGAAAGCGGTTGCAGGGCCACATAGCTTTTATACATCAGGTAGGGGGCGGCGGGAGATGCCTTGTCGAAGCCCTGCGGTACACGGCTGAGCTTCCATTCGGCATCGTCGGATAATCCGCCATAGATCTTTTTGAATGTTTTGCTTTCAACGATCTTCTTAAAAGCCGGCAGGTTATAGTCGATTTCCTGCCGAACAGCTTTGAGATCGGCGGGAGCCGGCATGTATAATCCGCCGCCTACAAAGCTCTTTCCCGGCTCTACATGGATATAATACCCCGGCGTCATTGCCTTGCGGCCGTCGGGATTGATCGAAGCGCCGAAATTGGTTTTATAAGGCGATTTGTCTTTGGAAAAGCGTACGTCGCGGTTGATACGGAACAGGCAGTCTTTTGCGGCCAGGTGCGATATGCTGTCGTCGTTTTTTGCGTGCGCATCGATGGCAGCTTGCACGAACAGGATCATGTCTTTTTTGGCAGATTCGTATGCAGGCCGATGGAGATCGAACCAGCTTTTGTCGTTGTTCTTCTTCAGTGATCTCAGGAAACTGAAAGTGGAAGCAGCTAACATATTTTCGGTTTGAATAAAAAAGGACGCCTCAATACCGGGAGGCGCCCTTTTGAATGCATTTCATAACAGCAATCATTTGATCTTGCCCCAGTTCTCGCCGCTTTTGATACGGTACAGTGTCATTTCGCTGACGCCGTATTTGTCGGCGAGCTGGCGGATGGTGGTGGTGCGGTTTTTAGCGCCCAGGGTTCTCTTAATTGCTTTCACCTGCGAGGCAGTCAGCTTCAGCCCGGTAGAACGGTTGGCCTGGACTTTCTTGTAAGCCAACTTCGCGGGGCTCTCCTGCTGGTGCCTGATCATTTCTTCCAATGTTGCCCATTTCAGGTTCCTGACCGAGTTGTCGGTTTTGTTGTGGTTTACGTGAATCACGTAGCGATGCCTGGGAGAGGGTTTCTTCAGGAAAAGCCGGGCGATTTCGCGGTGCACATACAGGGTTCCGTTATTACCGGGACGATGCAGGTTCAGGGTTTTATAACCTGTGGTCAGCGATCCGCTTAACAGTTTGCCATCTTCGCCCACCGACTCGGTGAAGCTGGCCACGCGGCCGCTCGACGACAGCGCGTATTTTTTCCGGAGATCTTTCCAGCCCGGAAATTGCAGGGGCTTCCAGGTTTCACCTGTGAGTGATTTGATCATATGGCCCTTTTTTTGAAAGTTACTAATTCCCGATCATTTTAATAAACTGTTCTTCCGTCAGGATATTTATCTGGGGGATCTTCTTTGCTTTTTCCAGCTTCGAGCCCGCATCTTCACCCACCACCAGGTAGTTGAGCTTGCTGCTCACCCCGCTCAGCAGCTTGCCGCCGCGTGCCTCCACCAGCGCCTCGGCGTCTGACCGTTTAAGCTGCGAAAGCGTACCGGTAAAGAGGAAGGTTTGTCCGTTAAGGCTGCCCGTTGCGGTTGCCTGTTGCCCCCGCTGCAGGTTGAGCCCCAGTTTCTCCAGTTCATCGATCATGTCGAGGTTGGCCTTATTGGTGAAGAACTGGTGGATACTGGTAGCTACCTTAACACCTACGTCTTCCACCTGCTGCAATTGCTCGGGCGTCATGCTGCCCAGGTCGCGCAGGTGGGTTACCTGCTGGGCCAGGGTTTTGGCCGTGGTTTCGCCCACAAAGCGGATACCGAGCGCAAAAATGAGCCGGTGCAGGGGTTGCTGCCTCGACGCGTCGATGGCCGCCGCCAGGTTGGTAATCGATTTTTCGCCAAAGCCTTCCAACTGGCGGATGCGGTCAAAGGGAAGGCGATACACCGAAGGTATATCGGGCAGAAAGCCCAGCTCATGGAATTTGCGCACGTTCGCTTCGCCGAAACTGCGTATATCCATGGCGTCTTTCGATACAAAATGGATGATCCTTTCCACCACCTGCGCGGGGCAGTCGATGTTGATGCAGCGCCATACCGCCTCGCCGGGCTCTTTAAAAAGCCGGCTCTTGCACTGCGGACAATCGACCGGGAACTGTATCGGTTGCTCCTGGCCGTTACGTGCTTCGGGCAGGGACTTGACGATATAAGGAATCACATCCCCCGCCCTTTCCACCAATACGGTATCGCCGATCATGAGGCCTTTTTCGCGGATCACCTCTTCATTGAAAAGGCTCACCGAACCGACGGTAACGCCGCCGATGGGCACGGGGTCGATCTTGGCCACGGGTGTAATGGCGCCGGTGCGGCCTACCTGGAATTCGACGCCCCGCAATTTGCTGGTTGCCTGGCGTGCCTTGAATTTATAGGCGATGGCCCAGCGGGGATGGTGCGTGGTCATGCCCAGCCTGTCTTGCAGCGCCAGTGAATTCACCTTAACCACCATACCGTCAATTTCATAGGGCAGGTCGTCGCGTCGCGCCTCGAAAGCATGACAATACGCGATCACCCCCTCAATACCCCTGATCACTTTTTTTTCTTTTTCGGGGCTTCTGAACCCCAGGTCCCACAGCATTTTCAGGATTCCCGCGTGTGTGTCGGGCGCTTTATCGGGCGATCCGAGATCGACATGATAGCTCACATTGTATAAAAAAGCCTCGAGGTTGCGACGGCGCACTTCTTCGGGGTCTTTGATGCGCAGTGAGCCCGAGGCCGCATTACGCGGGTTGGCCAGCGGAGGCAGGTTCTGCTCGGCCAGCTTGTCGTTGAAAGCCTTGAAATGCTTCCGGGTCAGCAACACTTCTCCCCGTATCTCAATCTGCTGGATGCCGTGGTCGGAAAAGCGCGCCGAAAGCGGCACCGACCTGATCTGTCTGATATTGGTGGTGATATCATCGCCCTGTACGCCATCGCCCCGGGTAGCGCCGCGCACCAGCAGATCGTCTTCATAGATCAGCGAAATTGAGGCGCCGTCGAACTTGGGCTCCACGCAATATTCCACTTCGTTTTGTCCCGCACCTTCGCGCACGCGACGGTCCCAGTCCACCAGGTCTTCGGCGTTGTAACTGTTATCGAGCGACAGCATGGGTACCAGGTGGCTCACGGTGGGAAAGGCGCTGTTGAGCCCGCCGGCCACCCGTTGCGTGGGCGAATCTTTGGTGACCAGGGCGGGGTCTTTCTTCTCCAGGGCTTCCAGCGCTTTGTACAGCCGGTCGTATTCTTCGTCGGCGATCAGCGGCTCGTCGAGTATATAATAGCGGTATTCGTGAAAGCGGAGCACGTTGCGCAGGGTTTCTATCTCAGACGCGGAGATATCGGGTAACCGGCGTAAAAAACGTGCGCCG
>JAKPBL010000661.1 GCA_029778965.1 Bacteroidota bacterium | reverse complement strand
CGTGTAAGCCGCAGCACTTTACCGGTAGCTGTTTCGAGCGATTGTGCAAACGGACGGGTATTGATATCAGACCGTTCGCCGGTGCTCATATAGAGATAGCCATTGCCATCGAATTTCACCCGGCCGCCGTAATGGGCGTCGCCCCCATGTGCAGGCTTCGCTTCGTAAATAACCTGTACATCTTCCAGGCTGGTTTCGTCGTCAGACAAACGAGCCCTGGTCAGCGCGGGCAGGTTGCCATCGGGTACCAGCCGCGAATACACCCAGTAAAAGATGCGGTTGCTGGCAAACCCGGGATCGATGGTGATGCCCAGGTAACCGGCTTGTCCCGATGTCAGCACGTCGGTAGGTGCGCCGGCAAGGGCGGGCGACAAGCTGCCATCGGCGCGCGCGATCCTTATCGAACCGCGCTTTTCTGTGATCAGGAAACGGCCGTCGGGCAGGGCGGCAATGCCCCAGGGACTGTTCAGGCTGCTGCTTAACAGCTTTGTTTCGTACGGCGCAGTGGTGGTTACCGCGGCGATCCGCGTTTGGCCGGCAAAAGCCGGCTTGTAGGTAGTATTCGGCGGATTCTTTTCCACGCCGCTGGTATCGTTGATGGGAGGTGTCTGTTCTTCGGGAACATCTTTAGAGTTACAACCATTGATAATCAATGCTAGTAGGGCTATTGCCAGTGCTTTTGTAGTCATTAATCGTCGAGTTATGGAGGGTATATAACAATGGGGTCTTTCTACTCTAGTACACACCAAAAAATCATACCAAACAAAATAAGTTGCCCCTGGCGGAGCAACTTATGGAATAGTTTTCGACAAATGGCCGTCAGGCGGCGGTGACGGCCTTGTTGACCAGCTCGGCGGCTTCGCTCAGCACAATGGCGCTTTCGATCTTCAGCCCGCTTTCATCAAGCAGCTTTTTTGCCTCGGATGCATTGGTTCCCTGCAGGCGCACAATGATGGGAATATTGATATTGCCGAGGTTCTTATACGCGTCCACCACACCGGCGGCTACCCGGTCGCAGCGAACGATTCCCCCGAAGATATTGATCAGGATGGCTTTCACTTTCGGGTCTTTCATGATGATACGGAAACCTGCTTCCACGGTTTGTGCATTGGCGGTACCGCCTACGTCCAGGAAGTTGGCGGGATCGCCGCCGCTCAGCTTGATCATGTCCATGGTGGCCATGGCCAGTCCGGCGCCGTTTACCATGCAACCTACGTTACCGTCGAGTTTTACAAAACTGAGGTTGTATTTGCCCGCTTCCACTTCGGTGGGGTCTTCTTCGGTGATGTCGCGCATCGCCGCCAGGTCGGGATGACGCAGCAGTGAGTTGTCGTCGATATTCATTTTACAATCGACCGCGATGATCTTTTCGTCGGATGTTTTGAACAGCGGGTTGATCTCGAGCATGGCGCAATCGAGCCCTACGTAAGCATTGTAGAGATTGGTCACGAACTTCACGCAGTTCTTGAAAGCTTCACCGCTGAGGCCCAGGTTAAAGGCGATCTTGCGGGCCTGGAAAGGCTGCAGCGGTCCGCCGGGATGCACCCACTCCTTGAAGATTTTATCGGGCGTATTATGTGCTACTTCCTCAATGTCCATACCGCCTTCCGTGCTGTACATCACCACGTTCATGCCCCTGGTGCGGTCGAGGAGAATGGAAAGGTAGAATTCCTTTACGGGGTTGGGGCCTTCGTAATATACATCTTGCGCCACCAATACCCTGTTTACCACCTTACCCGCTTCACCGGTTTGTATGGTTACCAGCGTGCCACCCAAAATGTTCTGTGCAATGTTTTTGATGTCTTCCGCATTTTTACCAACGGCTACACCGCGCTGTTCAGTACCGCGTATCTTTCCTTTTCCACGTCCGCCGGCATGGATCTGCGCCTTCACCACGGCAAACTTGCTGCTGTATTGTGTGTGAATGGTGCGATAAGCTTCTTCTGCTTCTGCGGGCGTGGTACAGGCGATGCCTTCCTGAACGGGAACATTGTACTTCTTCAGTAATTCCTTTGCTTGGTATTCATGCAAGTTCATGGCGGAAAAAATTTGGGCGAAGATAACGAAAGGATGATAACTTTGGCCAATGGAGCTATTCGAAGAGCAAATCGGGTGCTGCCTCGAACAACTCCGCCTTGGCGCGGCAGTGTCTTTTCCCCGCGGCGGGAGCAAATGGGTCTGCTGCAGCCTGGGCAGCATTTCAGTTCTTTTACCGGCAGGCCGCGAGCCGGCTCTTCCAACGGGAAATGGTATTGTGCTTATCGGCGATGCCCGGTCGGTGCTCGCGTTCATGGTAGCGCCCGAACCCGATATTTTCGAGCTGCTTGAAACACCGGGCTGCCAGGTGCCGGCTGATCTGGACGCCGTGGTGGGATTACCGGATGAACTATCGGATTTCTTTACCGGGGTTTCCTTTTTACTGCCTGAAGACGATTTTCAACAATCATTGGTGAAACGGTTTCAACAACCGCTGCTGCTGTTGCCCGCGTCGTCGGTATCATTAAACGCAACTTTGTATGACGTCGGTACCATCGCCTGCTGACCGGCCGCGTATATTGATCCGATTGCCCAATTGGCTGGGCGATATGGTGATGAGCCGCTACCTGGTAGCAGCGATTCAGCAGGAGTTTCCTGGTGCGGTATTGGGTTTTATTGTAAAAAAAGGGCTGGAGAGCTGTCCGGGGGTGATACCTGCGGGCGCCCCGGTATATATGTTTTCCAAAAAAGAATACCCGGGATTGCGCGGCGTGTATCGCTTCGGTCGTTTGCTGAAGCGCGATCAATGGGATATGTTTTTTTCGCTGCCCGACTCTTTTTCGGCTGCCGTCATGGCATGGGCAACGGGCACGCCTATGCGCATCGGGTATAGAAAAGAAGGTCGGAATTTCCTGCTGACCCATGCTTACGGCAAGCCATCGGGCATGCATAGGTCTGACCTCTACAGGAATCTCCTGTACCAGTTCCTTAACAAAGAAATGCCGGCGGCGTTGCCACTGGCCGCTTCGGTGAACGATGCGAGTCGCGATGGACTGGTAGTGAATATAAATTCAGAAGCCATCTCGCGCCGGTGGCCGATAGAGAAGGCGGTGTCTGTATTGCGTGATGTCTATGCGGCCCTGCCGATGCCCGTTACGTTGGTGGGGTCTCCGGCCGACAAGCCGCAGGTGGATGCGGTAGCGGCCTTGCTGCCTCCCGATATGCAGGTAACCAACCTGGCCGGAAAAACCAGCCTTCCCGAACTGGCCGAGGTGATCGGTAAAGCACGATGGATGCTGAGCGCCGATTCTGGTCCCGCGCACCTCGCAGCGCTCTCCGATACCCCGGTGCTGGTTACTTTCGGCGCGGGTGATGAACATGAAACGGGGCCGGCTTTTTTCCAGCGGCATGCGGTGGTGCGCCTCGGTAAGTTACCCTGCGAACCCTGCCGGTCAAATACCTGCAAGCTGGCCAAACTACCGCCCTGTTTGCTGCAATTGGAAAACGAACGGATCATATCATCGGCGCGGGCCCTGCTTGGCTTGTCGTGAGGAAGGATGGCTCGTCCGGCCGGGAAGATGCGTAGTTTTCAGAATGCTTACTTTTGCGCTTCGATGGAAATTCAGTGTTCGGAAAAAGAGTTATTCCTGTTCAGAAAGATCGCCCATGCCGCGGCGGAACTGAATGTACCCGCTTACCTGGTGGGTGGATTTGTGCGCGACAGGCTGCTGGGGCGGGCGTCGAAAGACGCCGATATCGTATGTGTAGGCGATGGTATTGCGCTGGCGCAGGCCGTGGCAGATCGTTGCCGGCCCGTGCCGCCGGTAGCCGTGTTTAAGAATTTCGGCACTGCTTCGATCCGGCTCGATGGCTTTGATATTGAATTTGTCGGTGCGCGCAAAGAATCCTACCGCTACCACAGCCGTAATCCCGATGTGCAGCCCGGTACTATGGAAGAAGACCAGTTGCGGCGCGATTTCACCATCAATGCCATGGCGGTCAGCCTAAATGCCGGCGACTATGGCCGTCTGGTGGACCCGTTCGACGGCGTGGGCGACCTGGAGCGCCGGCTGATACGCACACCGATGGCGCCCGACCAGACTTTTTCGGATGATCCCCTGCGCATGATGCGCGCCATCCGTTTTGCCTCACAGCTCGGGTTTAGCATAGACACGAAAACCTGGGAAGGGCTCTGCCTGCAGGCGGAACGCATCAGGATCATTTCACAGGAACGTATAACCGAAGAATTCAATAAAATACTGCTGAGCGAAAAACCATCGGTGGGGCTCGACCTGCTGTACCGCTCCGGGCTGCTGTCCATCATCTTCCCGCAACTGGTCGACCTGGCGGGTGCGCAGTACGTTGATGGCATGGGGCATAAGGACAATTTTTACCACACCCTGCAGGTGGTGGACAATATTGCCCCGCATACCGGCGACCTGTGGCTGCGCTGGGCCGCCCTGTTGCATGACATCGGTAAACCGGCCACCAAGCGTTTTGAGCAGGGGCATGGCTGGACCTTTCACGGGCATGAAGTGGTAGGCGGCCGTATGGTGCCCAAAATATTCGGTAAAATGAAACTGCCGCTGAACGAGCGGATGAAGTATGTGAAGAAATTGGTAGAGCTGCACCTGCGCCCCATCAGCCTTACGAAAGAAGAGATCACCGACAGCGCCATCAGGCGGCTGTTGTTCGATGCGGGCGATGATATCGATGATCTCATGACGCTCTGCGATGCCGATATCACCTCGAAGAACAGGCAGAAAGTAAAAAGGTTCAAAGAGAATTTTGAGCTGGTGCGCCAGCGGCTGCATGCCGTGGAAGAAAAAGACCGCATCCGCAACTGGCAGCCCCCGGTTACCGGCGAGATGATCATGCAGGTATTCGGACTTCGGCCGGGCAGGATAGTGGGCGATATCAAGAATGCCATCCGCGAAGCGATACTTGACGGTGAAATAGAGAACAATTTTGATGCCGCATACGACCTGATGATACGGAAGGCCGCCGACATGAACCTGCATCCTGTTCAGTAAAAGAATTGTACATTAGTAGTTTAATAAGGATCGATCTTATGGCCATTCTGAAGTTCAGGGTTTATTTTGAAGAGGATGACAGTATTTACCGCGATATCGCCATCCGCCACAAGCAGACCTTTCTGGATCTGCATACGGCGCTGCTGAAAGCCTACGAATTCGACAGCAAGCACGCGGCTACCTTTTACCGCAGCAACGATAGCTGGCAGCGCGGCCGTGAGATCAGCCTTGCGAAATACGACAAGCCATATAAGGTGGAGCCGTTGCTGATGGCCGACACCACGATCGGTTCAGAGATATTCGATCCCAACCAGAAATTTATTTACCAGTATGATTTCGTGAAGAACTGGGTGTTCCTGGTAGAGCTGATCAATGTGTCGAAAGAAGAGAATCCCAAGCTCGATTACCCGGCGGTGGTGCGCGTGGAAGGCATTGCGCCTTCCCAGTACGGTACAAAGGGGCTGGTGGGCGATAAGCTGGCTGAAATGGAAGAGAAATACGACCTGCAGTCGGGTGCCGAAGGATTTGGTACTGAAGGAGGAGAGGGAGAAGACACCGATGCCGACGAAGAGGGCGCCGATTTAGCCGCCGGGGGAGAGGATGAGATATAATGCCTGTTTTTCCTGCGCATAAAAAGAAAGTACACATCATTGTGGGGCCGACAGCGGTCGGTAAAACAACTTACGCCATCGAAAAAGCGTTATCGCTTGGTACGGAGATCATTTCTTTCGATTCACGCCAGTGTTATCGTGAGCTGAATATAGGCGTGGCGCGTCCTTCTGCGGAAGAGCTGACCACGGTTCCCCATCATTTCATTGCCAGTCACAGCATTTTCGAACCCGTATCGGCCGCCGGCTTTGCGTTATGGGCGCTGGCCAGGGCAGAAGAATTGTTTACCGTGCACAACGATATTGTCATGGTGGGCGGCACGGGTTTATACATAAAAGCCTTTGCGTTCGGCCTCGATGAAATGCCGCCGTCGTCTGCAACGCTGCGCGCCTCGCTGCAGTCAGCCTATGCTATGAACGGGATCGCCTGGCTGCAGGCCGAACTCACGCGGCTAGATCCCTTGTATGCGGCCGGCGGCGAAATGCAGAACCCTCGCCGGATGCTGCGGGCCCTGGAAGTGTTCCACCTAACGGGGAGGAGCATACGCAGTTTCCAGACCGGCGCAGTAGCGGAACGTCCGTTCGACATGGAGTGGACCCTGCTCGATATGCCGCGCGCGCAATTGTATGCGCGCATCGACCACCGGGTAGATGCCATGATGGCCGCCGGATTGCTTGAAGAAGTGCGTGGCCTGATTTCAGCCTGCGGGTTAGAGCCCGGCCGTTTGCCGCAGGCGCTGCAAACCGTGGGTTATGCCGAACTGATCGACCACCTCTCGGGGCTGCTTTCCCTCGATGAAGCCATTGCCCGCATCAAAAGGAATACCCGCCACTACGCCAAGCGCCAGCTTACCTGGTTCCGAAAAGCCCTTCCACCCGTCGGGTAGCACCCG
>JAKPBL010000660.1 GCA_029778965.1 Bacteroidota bacterium | reverse complement strand
TGCGGGGTCGGGGCTGGTAAATCCACTGGCACTACCGGCGCCAAATCGCCAGATAAGATCTCCCAGGATAAGACAAATTACCGGAGCAATCCAGGAGATTGAGTTCCCTTTCTTTTTGGCCTGAACCGAAGTAGTTGCCTTAGCCGTTGCAGTAGGTTTAGTCTCTGCCATAATCGTTTGTTTTTAGTTTTTTGTAAACAGGTAAATGTGTTCTATAAAAGTGGTCCAAATATCCTTGGGGACACAAGTCTAAATAAAAAACAAATAAAAAGTTCAAATTCACACAATAAAAATCGAAAAGCTGCACAAATAAAAAAAATCCACCCGTCCACCCCTGAAAATGCACATTAATAGGTAATATTCAGTCATTTGTCCCAATTCCGCTAACCACATATTAACCTTTCAATACTTTTACGCTTTCCATTTTTTCACTTGAACAGCAAATTATAGCTCGTATGGTTAAGAAAACCCGCCGGTTGACGGCTGCAACGCTCCTGGCAGCGTTTGTTCTGGCCGGTCCGGCCGTATCCGCCCAACAGAAACCCGCCACCGTTACCCCGCCCGCGACCCAGCCGCCTGTTACCGAAAAGAAATCCGGTCCCAAGCCCTACCGGGAAGTCATCACGGCCAAAGCCATAACAGATGACGGATTGCTGAAAGTCCACAAAATCGACGATAAATATTTTTTCGAGATCGCCGACAGCCTCTTCGGCCGGGACATACTGGTGGTAAACCGCCTGTCGAAGGCCGCCGCCGGTATGCGTAATTTCTTTTTCGGCTATGCGGGGGATATCATTGGCGACAACGTGATCCGCTTCGAAAAAGGCCCCAACAACAAAGTATTCATCCGCGGCATGTCGTTCGATGAAATGGCAGGTGATTCGACCCGCCCCATGTACCGGGCCGTGCTGAACTCCAATACACAGTCGATCGTGCAGGCATTCGAGATCGCCGCCCTGGGCAAAGACAGCAACGGGGTGGTGATCGATGTTACCGGTTTCCTGAACAGCGATAATGAGATACTCCATTTCGAGTCGTCGGCCAAACGCCTGTTTAAAATAGGTTCCCTGCAGTCGGACAAATCGTATATCGACGGGGTGCGCTCCTATCCATTGAATACCGAGATCAAAACCGTCAAGACCTACACAAAAGCGGCCGGCAGCAGCTTCGGCCTGCCTGCCTCGTCGGCCGCGCCGCCGCCAACCGGCTCTTATACCGTGGAGATTAACAGCTCGCTGGTGCTGCTTCCCGAACAGCCCATGAAACCGCGTTATTTCGACGAACGGGTGGGGTATTTTACGCGCGAGTACGTCGACTTCGATAAAAACCCCCAGGGGATAAAGAAGGTAGCCATGGTGACCCGCTGGAAACTGGAGCCCCGCCCCGAAGACGTGGAGAAATACAAACGGGGTGAGCTGGTGGAGCCTGCTAAACCGATCGTTTTCTACATCGACCCCGCCACCCCGAAGAAATGGGTGCCGTACCTGGTGCAGGGGGTAAACGACTGGCAGGTTGCTTTTGAAAAAGCTGGCTTTAAAAATGCCATCATTGCCAAAGAAGCGCCGGTAAACGACCCTGACTGGAGCCTGGAAGATGCGCGCTACTCGGCCATCGTGTACAAACCCTCCGATGTGCCCAATGCGAGCGGCCCCCATGTGCACGACCCCCGCAGCGGCGAGATCATTGAATCGCATATCAACTGGTACCACAATGTGATGGAGTTGCTGCGCAACTGGTATTTCGTACAGGCGTCGCCCAACGATCCCAAAGCGCGCAGCACCCAATTCCCCGACGAACTGATGGGGCAACTGATCCGGTTCGTGTCGTCGCACGAAGTGGGGCATACCCTGGGACTTCGCCATAATTTCGGCTCCTCCTCCACCGTACCCGTAGAAAAACTGCGCGATAAGAAATGGGTGGAGGCCAACGGCCATACGCCTTCCATTATGGATTATGCCCGTTTCAATTATGTGGCGCAGCCGGAAGACAAGATCGACGAGGTCGGGCTGTTTCCGCGTATCGGCGACTACGATAAATGGGCCATTGAATGGGGCTATCGCTGGATGCCGGAAGCCAAAACGGCTGAAGACGAATTACCGGCCCTCAATGCGCTGACCATTGAAAAGCTGAAAGATCGCCGGCTTTGGTTCGGCACCGAAAGTGATCCCGACGACCCCCGGTCGCAGAATGAAGACCTGGGCGATAATGCGATGAAAGCCTCTAACTACGGTATCAAAAACCTGCAGCGCATTGTGCCGAACCTGCTGAGCTGGAGCCGGGAAGCCAACCACGATTACACGTCACTGACTACCTACTACAACGAGGTGCTTACCCAGTTTTTGCGGTATATCGGTCACGTGAGCAAGAATGTAGGCGGTATCATGGAAACGCCGAAAACGGTTGAGCAGCCGGGACCGGTGTTCGAGTATGTGCCGGCAGCAACCCAGCGGGAAGCGATCGACTTCTTAAACAAGCAGGTTTTCACTACGCCGGCATGGCTGCTCGATGCCTCGATATTCTCAAAAACGGGCAATAACCCTATGACCGTGGTAGCCCGCACGCACGATGCGGCGCTGGCCAGGCTGCTGAGCGCCTATACGCTCACCAAATTGCTCAATGCCGAGGCAGCCACCAATGGCAGGACCTATACCGCCAATGAGCTGCTGACCGACCTGCGCCAGCATATCTTCCGCGAGGTGGCGGGTCGTCGTTCCATCGACGTGTATCGCCGCAGCCTGCAAAAGAACCTGGTGGAAAGAATGATCGGCCTGGTAAAGCCGGGTGGTGGTGTTGCCGCCGGCACGGGAGGTATTACCATCAGCTTCGGTCCTTCGGTAAGCCGTACGAACGACCTTATTTCCATTGTTAAAGGCAACCTGCGCAGCCTGCAGACCGAACTGCGTGGCGCTGCCGGCGCTTATGGCGATGCGGTGACGCGTTATCATTTGCAGGATTTGGTGGATCGTATCGGGCAGGCGCTGGACCCTAAGTGAGCCCGCTAAAGTGTTGTTTCACGCCATGACCGCTATGGAGCAATGACCGCAAAGAAAAATTCACCCGTCGGGTGGCACCCGTCGGGTAATACCTGACGGGTGCCACCTGACGGGTGAACAAGCGGTATCACCAGCGATTGGTTTTGTTATTCCCGGCTTTTAACTTTGAACTGTGCTAACCGATATACATCCCAAGTTGCCGATGCGTAACAAAGACATTACGCAGGCTTACTATGCCAGCCTCGGCTTCAAAAAAGCCGGGACAGGTGATTATGAAGATTACCTGATGGTGAGAAAAGATCATATCGAAATTCATTTCTTTTTGTTCAGGGAGCTTGATCCAAAAGAGAATTATGGACAGGTGTATATACGTGTCAAGAACATTGATGAATTATATAAGTCAATGCTGGCCGGTGGGGTAAAGATTCATCCGAACGGACCACTCCAAACAAAACCCTGGAAACAAAAAGAGTTCTCCCTGCTCGACCCCGATAACAACCTGCTGACTTTCGGCGAGGCGGTTTAATGTATGAGCGCTGCCACCACACGGTGGATCATCGATCGCTGAGCACCTAAAAGTTTCCGTCCGCTGTAAAGCTCACTCATACCGCAGGGCTTCGATCGGGTTCAGTCTCGATGCCTTCAGCGCGGGATAGATACCTGCCGCCAGCCCCACGGCTGTACAGATCAGTACGCCCATCATGATCCAGGCCCAAGGCACCACAAAACCGGTCGACATCAGCACGCTCACTATATTACCCAGCAACACGCCCAGTAAAATGCCGAATACCGCACCCAGGAGGCTGATCAGGATCGCCTCCAGCAAAAACTGCCCGCGGATATTCTTTTGCTTGCCGCCGATGGCTTTTATCAATCCTACTTCTTTGGTACGCTCGGTCACCGCCACCAGCATAATATTCATCAGGCCGATAGCAGCGCCTGCCAGCGTGATAAACCCAATCACCACCGCTGAACCGGTCAGCCAGCCCATTTGCCGTAAAAACATCTCTACAAACGCATCACTCTTGTCGATCAGGAAATTATCTTCTTCCCGGAGATCGTTCTTCCGGATAACACGGAAAATACCTTCCGCCTCTCCTATCGCCGTTTCAATATCAGCAATGGAATTTGACTTGACGCCTATCGAGAACGACTGCTGCGCGGATCTGGCAAAAAAGCGCCGTACCGAGTTATACGAAGTCACGATCACATTATCCATGCTCTGGCCGAAGCGCGACCCCTTCTCGCCCAGCACCCCGATCACCCTGAACCCGATATTGTTTATACGCACCACTTTATCAAGCGGCGCTTCTTCATTGGTGCCGAAAAGCTTTTCCGCCACATCCTTACCCAGTATGCAAACATTCCGGCCGGTACTGATATCCAGTTCATTCAGGTTCCTCCCCGCCACCAAATCGTAGCCGTTCAGCTCCAGGAAATTCTCGTCACCGCCGCTGATATATACCGTCGGGTTGGTTTTTTTGCTGCCAAAAGCAACGGCATTCCCATTGCCGCCATTGAGCGACAAAGACACTTTGGCCGGATAATTATACCGCTGCTTGAATTCTTCCGCCTGCTGCCTGGTAATGGGCTTGTTTGTGTTCGACTTCTTTAACCGCCGGCCGTTTTTCACCTCTTTGGTGATGCCCCCCCGGTCGAAACGGAAAGCGGTACGGTAACGGATCGTGAACCCGCTCGCGCCCATGCTGGAAAAACTTTCCATGAATTTCTGCGACATCGCCTGGATAGCCGTATTGATGCCGATCAGCGCGGCAATACCCAAAGCAATGATGGCTACGGTAATACCCGTACGGAGTTTGTTCGACCGGATGGTTCGATAAGCAAGGGACAGGGTATCGCGCATATTCATATAATGAAAGTACGCTGTTCCGCTTAAAAAAAGGGGTTAGAAATACAGGTACTGCAGCAACA
>JAKPBL010000657.1 GCA_029778965.1 Bacteroidota bacterium | reverse complement strand
GATATTGGTAAAGAGCTTTTGTTTTGCGATCAGCGTTCGGGGCATGCGGTAGCCAAGCGTAATGTTCCGGCAGCGTAAGAAAGAGCCATCCACCAGCCAGTAGTCGGCGGAATTCTGGTAGCCGGCGTATTTGCTGTCGGATAATGCCGTGGGGAAATTGCCATTGGGGTTGGCAAAGGTCCACCGGGTCGACGACACCGGCATGGCGTTAAAGCCGAAGGAATTAGTAGTACTTTCCTGCGCCCGGCCGTTGGCATAGGGCGACCATTTCTTCTGCACAAGCCCCGACATGAAAATGTTCAGGTCGAAATTTCCATACGCCAGTTGGTTGCCGAACCCAAAATTGAAGCGGGGGTCTTTATTGCCGATATAGGTGATATCGGCGGCGGTGATAGCGCCGTCGGGCCCCACCAGGTTACCGGAACCGTCGTACCCGTGAATGTCTTTCAAAATGATACCGCCGGGAAGCATGCCATCCATTTGCGCCGGCTCCTTGCCGCTGCCCTGGTAAATACCCTGCGACTCAATGCCGAAGAGCGGGTTGAACAGCGCGCCCCGTCCGGTGGCGATCTCATATTTGTTCAGCACCGCCAGCGCTTCAGGAGAACGTTCCACCCAATAGTTCAGGTAATGGGCAAAATTGATGCTGGTAGACCAGCTTAAACCGCCGGCGGTTTTGGGAACGATGTTCTTCGACTGCAGGGCGATCTCGTAACCGGTTGACCTGGTTTTGCCGGCATTGCGGAAAACACCGTCGATGATAAAGCCCGACGGATAAGGCACAAACGTGATCAGGTTGCGGATGGTCTTGTTGAAATAATCGAACGATGCGCTGACGCGGTTATTCAACAGCCCCAGGTCGAGGCCGATGTTGATTTCGCCGGCGTTTTCCCAGGTGAGATTGGGATTGGCATCGCGCGAAAGAACGAGACCTGAATTGATGGCGCCGGTGCCGAACCACGGGCTCTGCGCCGTTCCGTATTGTTTGAACGCCGACGAACGGAATTCGCTATTGCCTGTTTCCCCGTAGCCGGCACGCAGCTTAAGGAAAGAAACGGCAGTCAGGTTGTGCATGAAGTTTTCGTCGGAAAGCACCCATCCGGCAGACACGCCGGGGAAATAGCCCCATTTTTTATTCTCGGCAAATACGGAAGAGCCGTCCCTGCGCAGGGAAGCCTGCACCGTGATATTGCCGTTAAACGTATAGATGGCGCGGGCGAAATAAGAAGCCCAGGTGGTTTGCGAGCGGCTAGATCCCACCCCGGGACGCACGGACTGACCCGCACCGAGATTATAATACAGCATTACGTCAGACAGGAAATTCTGGTTGGCTGCATTGAATCCTTCCCAATCGGTCCGCTGGTAGTTATAACCGGCCACCGCGCTGATATTATGCCGCGACCCGATCGCTTTGTCATAACTCAGCGTGTATTCCAGCAGCTTTGATTTTGCTTCCGATTCGGAAACGCTCGCGGCGCCGTTGGCCTGCTGCCCATAGTAGAAAGTACGGGGGAAATAGGTGGACCTCTTCGACGACGATTGGTCATAGCTGAACTTGGCCCGGGCCTTCAGGGCAGGAATGATTTTCCATTCGCCATAGGCGCTGCTCAATGACCGGTTCGAAACCGTTTTGTCGGTAACCGTACCGTAAGAAAGCGGGTTGGGAATATTGGGATAATAAGGGCTCATCGGGTAAGAGCCGTCAGGGTTTTGGAGTGGTATATTGGGCGCCCAATAGATCGCCGCTGTTACAATACCGCCGTTCTCGTTTACACCGCCGGTAATGGTGTTGTCGGCATTGGCGTTCGACAGGATAACGCTGGCGCCGAGCTTGATCTTTTCCGATACCTCCTGGTCGATGTTGATGCGGCCATTGTACCGCTGGTAGCCCGTGCCGATGATCACACCTTTCTGGTCGAAATAATTCCCGGAAGCATAATAGGTGGTCTTTCCGTTGCCACCTGAGAGAGAGAGGTTGTGCTGCTGGGTATAGCCCGAACGCGTAATGGCATCGGTTGCTGTTTTATCGGCATTGCTGGCAGCGGCGATCTCGCCCTGGCTGTAGATGGGCGTATAAGGTGTTATGCCCGATGCGTCGACAGTTCCGTAATAGGGCGCTATCTTGTTATCGCGGTACCACATTTCTTCGCGCAGCAGGTTGCGCTGGATCATATAGTCTTTTGCGCCGTAAACGGGATACATTTTATCTACCTGCTGGATGCCGTAGGTACCTGTATAGTCGATCTTCGCTTTTCCATCCACGCCTTTTTTGGTAGTGATGAGCACCACACCGGCGCCGGCGCGGGCACCGTAAATGGAAGCGGCGCTGGCGTCTTTGAGAATTTCGATCGAAGCGATGTCGTTCGGATTGATGAAGTTGAGTGGCGATTTGTCAACGCCGCCCGATCCATACTTCGATCCGCCCACATCTCCGCCCATACTGGGCTGGCCGGCGGCATCGTTCACCGGCACGCCGTCGATCACGTATAGTACGCCGGCATTGGCAGCCGACGGATTGCTGCGGATTTGTACCTCTACGCCTGCACCCGGCTGACCGGTGGGCTGTATCACCTGCACGCCGGCGGCCTTGCCCTGCAGCGCCTGCTGGAAGTTGGCGTTCACGGCGGTGTTCATGTCTTTGGATTTGATGCTGGCTACGGCACCTGTCAGGTTGCGTTGCCGCACGGCGCCGTAACCGATCACCACGATCTCTTCGGCGGCAGCTATTTTCCGCTGCAGCGCGACCTGGCCCAACGCGCTTTTAACGGGTACTTCCACGGCGTCAAAACCCACGAACGAGATAACGAGGCTGCCTTGCAGCGCCGGAATGGAAAGCGTGAACCGGCCATCGGCATCGGTGGCGGTTCCGATATCGGTTCCTTTCAGTTTTACTGAAGCGCCGGCCAGCGGATTGTTGTTTTCGTCAACGATGCGCCCGCTGACCTCGACGGGGAGAACGGCTGCCGGCGCCAGGTGGTCGGCGGTAAGATGCTTGGTCTTGATCACGATGGTGCGGTCGATGATCGTGTATTCGAAAGGAAGGTCTTTCAAACAGGCGCTGAGGGTTTCTGTCAACGGTGAATTGTTGAGGTCGATGGTAACCCTGGCGGCGTCTTTGACAGCCTAGATCTCGTACCAGAAATAGTAGCCAGTTTGCTTTTCGATTTTCTTGAAGACTGATTCCAGCCGGGCATTTTTTTCCTTGAGCGAAACCGATTGGGAAAATCCGTTGGCGCTGGCCTGGAGCATGGTAACGGTGAGCAGAAAAATAGTTAGCCTCATAACTAACAGCGTTTTGGTGAGGAGCGTTTTCCTGCGGTGGCGCAGGGATAAAACACTCCCTGTAGCAATAAATTGCATAGTTTTGATTGTTTGGGTGAGTTAAGACAGTTCGCGATGTTCTTGTCGGCATGCCCATTTTTATTGCCGGGTTCCAGGCCAATGGAATCCGGTTTTTTTATGGGCCATTCAGGGGGCTTTTATGTAATCATGGCAGTTTTTTAGGGTTTAAC
>JAKPBL010000656.1 GCA_029778965.1 Bacteroidota bacterium | reverse complement strand
TGACTTCAACGCGGCTGAGCTCATGATACGGGAAATGATCAAAATGATCTATCCCAAAAAACCGCTTTTCCCGCCAAGCTGGCGCATGATGATCTGCATTCCCTCTTCCATCACCGAGGTGGAGAAGCGGGCGGTGCGCGACAGTGCCGAGCAGGCGGGCGCCAAAGAAGTGTACCTGATCCACGAGCCCATGGCAGCCGCCCTGGGTATCGGCATCGACGTGGAAGAGCCGGTAGGTAATATGATCATCGACATCGGCGGTGGCACCACCGGTATCACCGTGATAGCGCTGGCTGGTATCGTGTGCGACCAGAGCATCCGGATCGCGGGTGATGAATTCACGGCCGACATCATGGAAGCCCTGCGCCGTTATCACAGCCTGCTGATCGGTGAAAGAACCGCCGAGCAGATCAAGATCCAGATCGGCGCGGCGATGAAAGACCTCGACAATCCGCCCGATGATATCCCGGTGAATGGCCGCGACCTGGTGACCGGTATTCCCAAGCAGATAATGGTCAGTTTCCAGGAGATCGCCGAAGCGCTCGACAAGAGCATTTTCAAGATAGAAGAAGCCATCCTCAAAGCGTTGGAAACCACGCCGCCCGAACTGGCTGCCGATATTTACCGCCGGGGGTTGTACATTACCGGCGGGGGTGCGCTGCTTCGCGGACTGGACAAGCGGTTGAGCCAGAAGATCAAGCTGCCCGTGCACGTGGCCGATGATCCGCTGAAAAGCGTGGTTCGCGGAACCGGTATTGCGCTTAAGAATTACGATCGCTATCCATTCGTGATGCGTTAGAACAATCGCGAAACGCCGCCGGCACCGGGGCGTTGATAAAGGGAAACCATGCGTAACATCTTTTTATTCATCAGGCGATATTTTAATTTCCTGTTCTTTCTTGCATTGCAGGTGCTGGCGCTTTCCTTTTTATTTCGTTACAACAAGTTTCACGAGGCTGCTTTCATGGGCGTGGCCAGTGAAGTGACCGGACGCATTAATGCCCGGTACAATAATGTTGAATATTATTTCAAGCTGAAAAAGGCCAACGAGGCCCTGGTGCAGGAGAACCTGCGGCTGCGGGAACAGTTGCGCAGCAACTACCAGCCCGCCGATACCGCGGTGCAACTGGTGGTAGATTCCATCCGGGTGGATTCATTGCTCCGGTTTCAGAAATATCATTATATGGAAGCGATGGTGGTGGGCGGATTCGTTACCACCCAAACCAATTTTTATACGATCCATCGCGGATCCGACCAGGGCGTGAAGGTCGATATGGCCGTGATCGGCCCTTCAGGCATTGTGGGGCGGGTGGTCAATGTGAGCGCTAACTTCGCCACGGTAATGAGCGTGCTGAGCCGCCAGTTTCGCGTGGATGCCAAGCTGAAGAACTCGGGCGAAAGAGGAACGGTTGGCTGGGATGGAGTAGATCCTCATTATGTACAGATGCGGAACGTATCGAAGAGCGTGGAGGTAAAAAGGGGGGATACCATTATGACCAGCGAGTTGTCGTCTATTTTCCCGCCCAATATCCTGATCGGAACGGTTGATACTTTTTACAACGATCCGAGTTCGAATTTCCATACGCTGAAGTTGAAAACAACCACGAATTTCTCTACGGTGCAGTACGTGTACCTGGCACAGAATTCACAACTGGAAGAACAAAAGCTGCTGGAGGCGGCAACCAAGAAAACCAATGAGTGACCTGCTTAAAAACCTGATACGCTTTGCGGTGTTCATCCTGGTGCAGGTATTTATACTGCACAAGATCCCGCCGTTGCACCGGTTTGTGGTTCCCTACCTGTATTTCCTGTATATCATCTGGCTTCCGTTCAGCGTGGGCCGTACCTGGCTGATGGTGATCGCTTTCATTTTTGGACTTACCCTCGATTACTTTCTGGGCACACCGGGGTTGCATGCGGCCGCCTGCGTATTGATAGCCTATGTGCGGCCTTTTTTGGTGAATATGCTCATCAGGCAGGAAACCACCGAGCAGAGCTACGGATCGCCTTCCATTCACAGCATGGGATGGGCGCCTTACGGATTGCTTGTTTTTGTGCTGACCTTCTTACATCATAGTTACCTGGTATTGTTGGAATGGCTGCAATTTCCGGGGAGTTTCTTCTATTTTATCGGCAAAGTGCTGGCCAGCACGGCCGTGAGCATGGGCCTGATACTGGTGACAGAGTTGCTGTTTTACAGGAAAGAGCGGTACCGGACGAATGCGGCCTGAGATTGAGCCTCGCAAACAGTTGTTTGCCGGTTTCACGCTAGTGTGG
>JAKPBL010000086.1 GCA_029778965.1 Bacteroidota bacterium | reverse complement strand
TTCCGTTTGTTGCCGGCAAAGGCTTCGAAGAAATCCTTAATCGACGAGTAGATGAACTTCACGCCCGGGGTTCTTTCCAGCCAGCGATCGAACAGGCTGAAAATACGGCTGGTGATGAAGTTGGAGCTGAGGTAACCGACTACGATAAAGGTGACAATGATAATGACAAACCCTAGTCCGTAGTTGCGGGTCATGATCCGGCCCGATTCATCTTTCACCTGGAAGATCGGCAGCAGGTTGTCGACCGAACTGATGAACCAGTAAAACAGGTAGGCGGTGATCGCCACCGGCGCCACCACCAAAACGCCCTGGAGAAAGTATTGAAATATCTTTTTCCAACGCCAGCCTTCCGGTTTCACTGGTTTGTTTTCCATTTCCCAAACCTACAACATTGCCGGGAGCTCGGGGCGGACATTGACCCGTTACAGCAGAAAAATGCTGAGAATCAGTGTTTAACACCCGTTAAAACACCCGCCGCTTAAAGGCTAAAAAAAAACCATTTATCAAAAAAAAGTAATGGAAACTATAACTATGTTGAAAGTTTCCATAGTTTCGCACCGTAATTATGGAACCGGAACAGAAGGACAGGATACTGATTAGGGCCAGGGATTTATTCCTGCAGTTCGGCATTCGCAGTGTCAGCATGGACGATATCGCCAGTTCCCTGGGGATCAGTAAAAAAACCATATACCAGTTCTTTTCCGACAAAGACGAGCTGGTGATGGGGGTGATCTTGGGTAAGATGAACGAATCACAGTCGATCTGCGTTCGCGACCAGCACGATGCTGAGAATGCAGTGGATGAGCTGTTCCGCGCCATCGATATGCTGGATGAACACCTGAGCGCGATGAACCCCGCGGTGCTGTTCGACCTGAAGAAATACCACCCGGGGGCCTTCCAGTTGCTGGAGCGGCATAAGAACGATTTCCTGATGGGAATTGTACAGCAGAACCTGCGCCGGGGCATCGAAGAAGGATTGTACCGACCCGATATACACGTAGACGTACTTGCCAAATACCGGATAGAAAGCATGTTGCTCAGCTTTGAGCCTGCATTTTATACAAAGCACAAATTGTCAGTGGCCGAGGTGGAGCGTATTCTCCTTGAACATTATTTGTACGGTATTGTAACGATTGCTGGTTATAAACTGATAGAGCAGAACCAACAACAAAGACAAAGACATAAACACTGATCATTATGAACATTTATTGGACGATACGCGGATGGCGCGCAGCCAGCCTGTTTATCGTGTGCCTGCTGACAGTCGTATCAACGCAGGCGCAAAGCGGCTCACCGGCCGTTGCCGGCGGCCGGGGGGCGATACACGCGCTTACCGCTAAAGAAGCGGTTGAGCTTGCCCGTAAGAATAATATCCAGGTAAGAAAAGCATTGCAGGACGTACTGCTGCAGCAGCAGGTGAACCGGGAAATAACCGCCGGCGCCCTGCCGCAGGTCAACGGCAGCCTTAACTATACCGACAACCTGAAGCTGCCGGTATCGCTGCTGCCGGCTGAATTTTTCGGAGGAACACCCGGTACTTATGTGCCCATCAAGTTCGGTGTGCAGCATACGGCTACCATCGGCGCTTCGCTCGACCAGGTATTGTTCGACGGGCAGGTATTCGTGGGCCTGCAGGCAAGGGCGGCTTCGATGGAATATTACCGCAAGAATGTGGAGATCACCGAAGAAGCAGTGGCGGTGAATGTGTATAAAGTGTATTACCAGCTGCTGATCGCGCAACAGCAGTTGGCGTTGTTCCATGATAATATAGATCGTTTTGAAAAACTGCTGCACGACACCCGCGAGATCTATAAGAACGGCTTTGCCGAGCAACTGGATGTCGATAAGGTGAATGTAACGCTTACCAACCTGCTTACCGACAGCATCAAACTACGCACGCAGATCAACACCGGCTTTATTGGCCTGAAGATGCTGGTGGGAATTTCGATAAGCGACAGTATTGTTCAAACGGAGGTTTTTACAGGTGAGCGGCTGAAAGAAAATATTTTAGATACGGCTTTTCGCTACGACAACCGCCGCGAGTACCAGGTGCTCCAGATCGGCAAACAATTGAGCGAGTACAATATAAAGCGCTATAAATACAGTTACCTGCCTTCTATAAGCGCCTTCGGCCAATATTTCACGAATGCGCAGCGAAACAAGTTCGATTTCTTCAAAAGCGGCGGTGACTGGTTCCAGCAGGGAGCCATCGGTCTGCGCTTGTCTCTCCCCATCTTCGACGGTTTTAGAAAAGATGCCCAGATCAGGCAGGCGCGTATCAATACGCGGAAGATCGAACTGGATATCGAGAACGTGAAGTTGCAGATCGACAACGATGTAACGAGCGCCTGGCAGCGGTTGCGCGATGCCGTTATAGCGGTGGATGCGCAGAAAAAGAATATGGAACTGGCGGAGAAGGTGTACGAGCAAACCAAGAAAAAGTACGAACAGGGCCTGGGCTCCAATACTGAAATCAATACGGCGCAAACCGAAATGCGTTCGGCACAAACCAATTATTTCTCCAGCCTTTATGATGCTACCATTGCCCGGATCGATTATATAAAGGCAACCGGTAAGATTTTAAACGACCAATAACCAACAAAATAATAGCTGTATATGCAAACGAATATAAAACTGCTGTCAATGGCTTTGCTTTCCCTGCTGGTCGCTTCCTGCGGCGGCGAGAAGAAAAGCCCCATTGCCGAAAAAAAGGCGGAGCTGGAAAAAATGAAAGACCAGCAATCGAAACTCGCCACAGATATCGCTGCGCTCGAAAAAGAAATACTGAAAGAAGATCCCAATGCCATTCCCGCAAAGCCCAAGCTGGTAAAGCTGGTTTCGCTCGAAAAAGGGAAGTTCAGCCATTCCATTGACCTGCAGGGAATGGTAGATGCGATGAACGTGGTGTACGTATCGCCCCGCGGTGTTGGCGGACAGGTGAAAGCGGTGCTCGTAAAAAACGGCGACCGTGTACAGAAAGGCCAGTTGCTATTGCGCCTGGATGATGCTGTCGCCCGACAGAGCCTTGCGGCCGCCGAACAACAGATCAGCGGACTGAAAGCGCAGCTCGGCCAGGCCGAGAGCCTCTATGAGCGGCAGCAAAACCTGTGGAAACAGAACATCGGTACCGAAGTGCAGGTGCTGAATGCCAAAACAGCCGCTGAGACCCTGAAAAGCCAGCTCGCGGCTGCGGAAGCAAACGTGCAACTGGCACGCGAGCAGGTGGCGATGTCGAACGTATATGCCGAGATCAGCGGAACAGTAGACCAGGTGAATGTGAAAGTGGGCGAATTCTTTTCACCGCAAACCGCCGCCATGGCCGCTACCGGTATCCGCATT
>JAKPBL010000612.1 GCA_029778965.1 Bacteroidota bacterium | reverse complement strand
CAACCCAGACCGTCATCCATCGAACAAATAGAGCAGCTTGAGAACAAGGTACTTTCATAGTGTGTCTTTCGCCTGGCCGTGGATGTTCTGGCTGTTGCTGCTGGTGCCGCTGCTGGCCCTCTGGTATTGGCGCAGCGGCAAGCGGAACCGCGGAGCCATGGTTGGTTCTTCGGCGCCCTCCTATACTTCAGGCAGCCGGGGATGGAAAACCCGCTTCACCCACCTGCCTTTTGTATTGCGGCTGCTGGCCATTACCGCGCTGGTTTTTGCACTGGCGCGCCCCCAAACCCGTTTTGACGAAGAGCAGGTAACGGGAGAAGGCGTTGACATTGTATTGTGCATCGACGTAAGCGGCTCGATGCTGGCGCAGGATTTCGATCCTAATCGCCTGGAAGCTGCCAAATCGGTGGCGGCTGCTTTTGTCGATAGCCGGAAGACCGACCGCATTGCCGTGGTGATCTTTTCGGGAGAGAGCTTTACGCTTTGCCCGCTTACCACCGATAAGGCAGTGCTCAAAAGCCAGTTGTACGGCATACAAAGCGGTTTGCTGGAAGACGGTACGGCCATCGGCTCGGGACTTGCCACCAGCGCCGACCGGCTGCGGGGCAGCAAGGCAAAAAGCAAGGTGGTGATACTGCTTACCGACGGTGAGAACAACGGCGGGCAGATACCACCGGTCACCGCGAAAGAGATTGCCAAAAGGCTGGGCATACGGGTCTACACCATCGGTGTGGGTACCGACGGCGTGGCCCGCATACCCGTGCAGTCGGCCAGCGGCAGAATCGTGATGCAGGAACAGAAAGTAACCATCGATGAAAAACTGCTTACAGAGATCGCGCGGGAAACCGGCGGAAAATATTTCCGCGCACGCGACAACGCCAGCCTGCAAAATATCTATGCCGATATCGACCGGCTGGAAAAAACGAGCTTTGAAGTGAAAGCGCTGAGAAGATATACCGAACGGTTTCTGCCGCTGGTGCTGGCTGCTTTTGTTTTTGTAATGGCCGAATGGATACTGCGGTTCACCCTGCTTAAAAAATTCCCCTGATGACTGCGCGTGTTTATAAATCGACAGGAAGCTGGTACACGTTGAAGACCGCCGGCGGAGAGCAGTTCCAGGGGCGTATAAAAGGCGTCCTGAAGTTGGATGAGATTACCAGCACCAACCCGCTGGCCGTGGGCGACTGGGTGGACATTGAACCTGAGAACGAAGGCGAAAGAACGGTGATGATAACGGCGATCCATGAACGAAGAAACTATATCAGCCGGGTATCGCCTCACCGGAAAACGCAGCACCATATCATCGCCGCGAACCTCGACCAGGCTTTGCTGGTGGCTACCATCCGGGAACCGCGCACCTCGCAGGGATTCATCGACCGTTTTCTCGTTTCCGCCGAAGCTTATCACATACCCGCGGTGATCGTTTTCAACAAGGCAGACGTGTACCGCGAAAAAGACCTGGAGAAATTTGCGGAATGGGAAGACATATATAACAGTATCGGTTACCAGGTATTGCTGGTAAGTGCACGCAACGGCGATGGCATGGACCAGGCCAGGGCCCTGCTTTCGGGCAAGACGACCTTACTGAGCGGTCATTCGGGCGTAGGTAAATCGACCTTTATCAACAGCGTTTTTCCGGAGATGGATTTACGCACGCAGGAGGTCAGCGGTTGGAGCGGCAAAGGACTGCACACGACTACTTTCGCCGAGATGTTCGACCTGCCTGATGGCGGCAGCATCATCGATACGCCCGGCATTCGTGAACTGGGTCTGGTGGACATCAACCAGCAGGAGTTGTCGCATTACTTTCCTGAAATGCGTACCCGGCTCACCGGTTGCCAGTTCAACAATTGCCTGCACATGAACGAACCCGGCTGCGCCATCAAGATGGCCGTAGCCAATGACGACATAGCGGTAGATCGTTATGTCAGCTATTGCACGCTGCTCGACTCGCTTAAGAAATAAATTTCCGCGCGGTGTTGATGAACAGCTTGCTTTCCAGGAAATGAGCCACTTCGGCAACGGCTTTGTTGTCGCGGTCGATGGCCTGCCTGGTTTGCTTGGGATAGAGGCAGATACCGGTGTAAATGTTGTAATAAAGGGTAAGGGGCTGACCTTTGTACTTGAAATCCCAGATCAGCGAATCGAAATCATCGAGTTTGCTGCTGAACCGGATCTTCAATTCTTCCGATAAGAGATTGGCGACTTCGTAGAATCGTTTCAGTCCGCCGTCTTCATCAATAACGGCTTCGGTGAAGCCCTCGTGGGTGTGTAGAACTGGGCACATATGGGTAGGGATTTATATGGCTACGGTAGCTCAGGCCTTGAATTTCTTCGCCTTGGGCACTTTTTCGCCCGCCAGGATCCTTTCAGCGCCAACATTCGCACCATTGCTGGAGCAGCCGTTTTTGGGCTTGCTCAGTGAGCAGGAGCTAAGTGACAGCACTGCCAGGGCCAGAAATAATACAAAACCTGTACGACAAGTTCTCATACGGATATTTACCCTTAATAACGATTTGCCGGTCTGAATATTATCCGGGCGACCCGGTATTCTGGTCTTTGAACCAGCCTGAATAAAAGATGTAATTGTTGGCGATACGCTGTATTTCGTTTTGTATCAGCTCATTAGATATATCTTTTACTTTTCTGGCGGGCACGCCGGCATAGATACTCGCCGGCTCGCAAACGGTGCCCTCCAGCACTACGGCGCCCGCGGCAATGATGGTATTGCTGTGAACTACGGCGTTGTCCATGATGATAGCGCCCATGCCCACCAGCACGTTGTCGTGCAGGGTACAGCCATGCACGCAGGCCAGGTGACCGATCGACACCTGGTTGCCGATAATGGTTTTGGTTTTTTCGTAAGTGGCGTGGATCACCGCATTGTCCTGCACATTCACCTTGTTACCCATGCGAATGCTGTTGACGTCGCCCCTGACGACCGCATTGAACCAGAAGCTGCATTGTTCGCCCGTTACCACATCACCTACGATGGTAGCGTTGGGAGCGATAAAATTGTCGGGGCCGAATTGCGGGGAAACGCCTTTTACCGGTAAGATCAGTGCCATAGGTCAAATATCAGCATCTTTGCTGAATGAGCGCAGTGATCAACCAACGGCAGCTATTTCTTCGCCATGTGGCGCAAACCTCTGATGCGCCTTTGGCGTTGGAAATTGTCAAAGCCAAAGGCATGGAAATGACAGATGCCAAAGGCAAGAAGTACCTCGACCTGATTGCCGGTATCAGTGTCTGCAACCTGGGGCATTGCCACCCGAAGGTGGTGAAAGCCATCCGCCGCCAGGCGGCACTATACCAACACCTGATGGTTTATGGCGAACTGGTGCAGTCGCCGCAGGTGGAATATGCCCGGCTGCTCACGAGCCGGCTGCCCGCTTCGCTGAACTGCGTGTATTTTACCAACAGCGGTGCGGAGGCAACCGAAGCGGCCATGAAACTGGCGAAGCGCGCTACCGGCCGAACCGAGATCATCGCTTTCAAGCAATCCTATCACGGGTCTACGCAGGGCGCGCTCAGCCTTTTGGGCGACGAGTATTGGCGCAATGCGTTTCGTCCGTTGCTGCCGGGCATAATCCATGCCGATTACAACGATTTCGGTATGCTGGAACAGATCGGCCGGCATACCGCGGGTGTATTTATGGAAACGGTGCAGGCTGAACGTGGCGTTGTGGCGCCGCAGAAGAAATGGCTAACGGCCTTGCGCAAACGCTGCAAGGAGCAGGGTGCGCTGCTGGTGTTCGACGAGATCCAGGCGGGGTTTGGCAGAACCGGCAGCCTCTGGGGGTTTGAGCAGTACAAGGTGGTGCCCGATATGGTGTTGTTGGGCAAAGCGCTGGGCGGCGGCCAGCCGCTGGGTGCGGTGGTGGCGAACAGGAACCTGCTGCATTTGTTTGCCGGAAGCCCGGTACTGGGGCATATCACCACTTTTGGCGGACACCCGCTGTCTTGCGCCGCGGGACTGGCTGCCTTTAAGGTATTGCTGAAAGAGAAGTATCACCAGCAGGTGAAGGAAAAGGAAAAACTGTTCCGGCGCCTGCTGCAGCACGATGCGATCAAAGAGGTAAGGAGCCACGGGCTGCTGATAGCGGTGGAGTTCGCCGATTTCGATACCAATAAACGAGTTATCGATGCCGGTATAGAGCGGGGGGTATTTGTGGACTGGTTCCTGTTTGCGCCGCAATGCATGCGTATAGCGCCGCCACTGATCATTAGCAGAAGCGAGATACGGAAAGCGGTGAAACTGATTTTGTCGGCCGTTGATGCGGTTACAGCGTCTTTCGATGCGGCTACAGCGCGGTAAAGACCAGGGCGGCGATGACGGCGCCCAGCAATGGCCCCGCTATTGGCACCCAGGCATAGCTCCAATCGCTTGATCCTTTACCAGCGATCGGCAGGGTGGCATGGGCGAGCCGCGGACCAAAATCGCGGGCGGGGTTAATGGCATAACCGGTTGGTCCGCCGAGGGAAAGCCCCACACCCAACACCAGCAGGGCAACTGGTAAAGCATCGAGCGCGCCGAGGCTGTTGGAGGGCGCTACGATCAGCAGCACTGCCAGCAGGAACAGGGCGGTGGCGATGGTTTCTGTCAGCAGGTTAAAGAAGGGCGCGCGTATGGCCGGCTCCGTACAGAAGACGGCACGCGTGGCTGCCACATCGTTGTTGCTGGAAAAATGTTTGAAGTAAACGAGCCATACCAGCAGGGAACCGGCATAGGCGCCGGCAATCTGCGCCAGCACATAACCCGGTACGAGCGACCACGAAAATTTTCCCACGAGCGCCAGGCATACGGAAACGGCGGGATTGAGGTGCGCTCCGCTTGCTGTGGCAACGGCGAATACACCTACAAATACAGCGATGGCCCAGCCGAAGCTGATTACGATCCATCCGCTGTTATTGCCTTTCGATTTATCGAGCAATACATTGGCCACCACGCCATTGCCGAAGCTGATCAGCAGGGTGGTTCCCAGAAACTCGGCAAGATAGGGATTCATCATGGTAACAAGTTTAATCGTTCGTTCGTTTTTGATAATGGGCTACCTGGTATTGCCCGGCCAGTTGGGTGAACTGTGCCACCTGCGCTTCTTCCCAGCTTTTCGGGTACCCATATTCGTTAGCGATCAGCGAGGCGACGAGCGGGGCCGCTTCAACAGCGGCGGCGGCATTCAGCAATATCGCCCGGGTGCGGCGGCTCAGGGCATCGTCGACCGTCATGCACATTTCTTCGCGGGTGGCCCATACGATCATCGACCGGGTATAAGGTAATTGCGGGTGGATATGGGCTGCAAGAGAAGGGTCGGCCTTTTCCAGTTTCCTCATAGCCGGCAGGTCGGTGCCGTAATAGTAGCCGGGGCTATTGAAATCGGCGATCGCCATGGCGCCGTGAATATACAGATCCTGTGTGTTGCAGGCCGCGGGTATCAATTGCTTTTGTTCGATGGCGATGGTAAGGGCATCTTCGGCCATCTTGCGGTAGGTGGTCCATTTACCACCGGTAATGCTGATGAGTCCGCTGGCCGCTACTTCAATATAATGATCGCGGCTCAGGGCAGCGGTGTTGCTGGCATTGCCGCGTACCAGGGGGCGAATACCGGAGAATACGGAAAGGATGTCGGCCCGCTGCGGGTCGCGCGACAGGTATTTGCCGATGTTGCCGAGAATAAAATCGATCTCTTCTTCGGAGGGCGTGGGTTCTATCGAGGCATGGTCTATTGCCACATCGGTGGTGCCGATGATCACGGTGTCGTGCCAGGGAACGGCGAAGAGAACGCGCCCGTCGGACGTTTCGGGAACCAGTATGGCCGTATCGCCGGGCAGGAAAGATTTGTCCACCACCAGGTGCGTACCCCGGCTTAAGGAAAGCACCGGGCTGGCGTTGTTATCGTCGAGCTGCCGGACGGTATCGGTGAAGATACCCGTGGCATTGATGAAACAGCCGGCGTTGATATCGAATGGCTGCGCACCGAGTGCATCATGTACCCGGAGCGTTTGGTTTTTTTCGCCCTGCTTTACAAATTCAGTTGCCTTGCAATAGTTGAGCAGGCAGGCGCCTTGTTCGGCGGCTGTCTGTGCGAGGTTGATGGCGAGACGAGCGTCATCGAACTGTCCGTCGTGGTAAACGACCGAGCCACGCAGGTCGTCTTTGTCGAGGGTGGGCACGCGGGCGAGGGTCTCCTCACGGGAAAGCATAACCGAAGAGCCTAGTCCGAGCCGGCCTGCCATCCAATCGTATATTTTCAGGCCGATGGTATAGTAGGAACTTTCCCACCATTTGTAGCCGGGTATCACGAACGACTGGTTCTTGACCAGGTGCGGTGCGTTTTTGCGAAGAAGTCCGCGTTCGCGCAGCGCTTCCATCACCAGCCTGATATTGCCCTGCTGCAGGTATCGCACACCGCCGTGCACCAGCTTTGTGGAGCGTGAAGAAGTGCCTTTGGCGAAGTCGTACTGTTCTACGAGAATGGTTTTATAACCGCGGTTGGCGCCGTCGATGGCAATGCCCAGGCCGGTGGCGCCTCCGCCGATAATGCAGAGATCCCAATATTCCTGCTGCAATGCCCTGGCCAGCATGTCGGCTCTTTTCATCGGCGAGGTGTGGTCTTTTTTGTTTGTCTGCTCATTGGTTCGGGCTGGTTCAATCATTGGCCCAGGCGATGCTGGCCCGCACCGCCCTTTCCCATCCCGCGATATAGGGTTGCATGTCTTCTCGCGACCGGGAGGGATGAAATATTTTATCGGCCTGCCACTGTTGTTGTATTTCGTGCGTGCTGCCCCAGTAGCCGACTGCGAGACCTGCCAGGTAAGCGGCGCCGAGCGCGGTGGTTTCCACGATCTGCGGACGTAACACCGGCACCTGCAATACATCGCACTGGAACTGCATCAGCAGGTTGTTGATGGTGGCGCCGCCATCGACCCGCAACTCTTTGATGGGTAGTGCGGCGTCGGCTTCCATCGCTTTCAGCACGTCCATGGTTTGATACACGATGCTTTCCAGGGCGGCCCTTGCGATATGGGCCCTGGTGCTGCCGCGGGTAAGACCGAATACGGCGCCGCGGGCATGCTGGTTCCAGTGCGGCGCGCCGAGGCCTGCAAATGCCGGCACTACATACACGCCTCCCGTATCTTCCACGCGGGTGGCAAGGTCTTCGATGTCGGCTGAAGAGCGGATCAGTTGCAATCCGTCGCGCAGCCACTGCACCACGGCGCCGCCGATGAAGATGCTGCCTTCCATGGCGTATTCGATGCGGTTGTTCAGTTTCCAGGCGATGGTGGTGAGCAGGTTGTTTTTACTGCTTACCAGTTGTTCACCGGTATGCATCAGCATGAAGCAACCGGTGCCGTAGGTGTTTTTGACCATTCCCGGGGAAGTGCATTGTTGCCCGAACAGGGCGGCCTGCTGGTCGCCTGCGATGCCGGCCATGGGAATATTGGCTGAGCGGACGATAGACTCTGTAACGGCATATACTTTCGAGGAAGGTATCAGCGCCGGTAGCAGGGAGGCGGGTATATCGAAAAGGCGCAACAGCTCTTCGTCCCATTCGCCTGTCTGGATATTCAGCAGCATGGTTCGGGAAGCATTCGACAGGTCGGTAACATGCACTTTGCCGTTGGTGAGTTTCCAGGAAAGCCAGGTGTCAATGGTACCGAAAGCGAGCTCTCCCTTTACGGCGCGGGCGCGGGCCCCGCTTACATGATCGAGTATCCATTTCAGCTTGGTAGCCGAAAAGTAGGCATCGATGACCAGTCCCGTTTTGGTTTTGATCAGCGCTTCGTAGCCGTCGGCTTTCAACTGATCGCAATAGTCCGCTGTGCGGCGATCCTGCCATACAATGGCGGGATAGATGGGCTTCGATGTCTGGCGGTCCCATACCACGGTGGTTTCGCGCTGGTTGGTAATGCCGAGCGCCGCCACATCGTTGGTGGTAACCCCCGCTTTCGCGATACATTCTGCCAATACCGACAGTTGCGAGCCCCAGATTTCTTCCGGATCGTGTTCCACCCATCCCGGCTGCGGGTATAGCTGCGTAAATTCTTTCTGCGCAAGCTGAACGATGTGGCCGTCGCGGTCGAAGAGAATGGCGCGCGAGCTGGTAGTGCCCTGGTCGAGTGCGAGAACGTATTTTTCTGGCATGCAAACGTATTTGGGGTGTATAAGATAAGGAGAAATCGGTATTCTGTAAAGTTCGGGCGTGGGGGTGCGGGCCGGTGGTGTGTTGGTGGGCTTTTTGTTTCTCGCGGAGCGGGCTTTTGTTTCTCGCGGAGTGGGCCTTTGTTTCTCGCGGAGTGGGCTTTTGTTTCTCGCAGAGCAGGCTTTTGTTTCTCGCCAAGACGCAAAGGAGCAAAGACGCAA
>JAKPBL010000611.1 GCA_029778965.1 Bacteroidota bacterium | reverse complement strand
CCTGCTCGACAAGGCAAAGAAAATATACGTCAAGCCCAAGCCTTCGCGCGGTGCGCGGTTAAAGAATATCCTGCGTTAACCAGCCGGTCGTCAGGAGAACATTTCCCGCACTTTGTCGAAAAAGCTTCTTTCGTTTTTGTCGGGATTGGGTTTGAAATTGTTCGACTCCTGCAGCTTTTCCATCATGGCTTTTTCTTCGGTGTTCAGGTGCTGGGGGGTCCATACGTTGACATGGATCAACTGGTCGCCTTTTTCATAGCTGTTAACTGCCGGGAAACCTTTGCCTTTGAGACGGAATATCTTACCGCTTTGGGTACCTGCGGGAACTTTGATCTTGGCCCGGCCGTCGATGGTGGGTACTTCGGCACTGGTGCCGAAAACCGCGTCGGGAAAAGTGATATAGAGATCAAATGCCACGTTCAGCCCGTCGCGCTGCAACTGCGGGTGTGCTTCTTCTTCAATAAGCACAATGAGGTCGCCGGGCGATCCGCCCCTTTCGCCTGCATTGCCTTTGCCGGTAACGCTGAGCTGCATGCCTTCCTGCACACCGGCGGGAATATCGATGGTAACGGTTTCTTCGCCATATACACGTCCTTCACCTTTACAGCTTCCGCATTTGGCGGCGATGGTGGTGCCTTCGCCGTTACAGGTGGGGCAGGTGGTAACGGTTTGCATCTGGCCGAGGAAAGTGGAAGTCACTTTTCTTACCTGGCCCGAACCGCCGCAGGTGCTGCAATTTTGGATGCTGGCCTTGTCTTTGGCGCCGCTGCCCGAGCAGGTGGCGCAAGGCACGTATTTTTTTACCTTGATGCTTTTTGAAACGCCTTTGGCGATCTCTTCGTAGTTAAGCTTCAGCTTCACGCGCAGGTTGCTGCCGCGGGTTCCGCGGGAACGCTGGCCGCCGCGGCGACCGCCGCCACCGCCAAAGAAAGATCCGAAGATATCGTCGCCGAAAATATCACCGAACTGGCTGAAGATATCGTCCATGTTCATATTGCCGCCGCCAAAGCCACCGGCGCCCTGGCCCGATACGCCTGCGTGCCCGTAACGGTCATAACGGGAACGCTTGTCGGCATCGCTCAGGATCTCATAGGCCTCGGCCGCTTCCTTGAATTTTTCTTCAGCCGCTTTATCGCCCGGGTTACGGTCGGGGTGGTATTGCATGGCCACCTTCCGGTATGCCTTTTTGATCTCCTCGCCATTGGCGGTTCTGGTCACCGATAATACTTCGTAATAATCTCTCTTCGTTGACATGCTTATTGGTTCGTTTAGGGCGCCTATTTACCTACTACCACTTTGGCAAAACGGATGATCTTATCGTTGAGGTAGTAGCCTTTTTCCACTTCGTCGATCACCTTCCCTGCCAGGTCGGGCCGGGGAGCGGGAATCTCGGTAATGGCTTCGTGTTTATCGGGATCGAAATCGGCGCCAATGCTTTCCATGGCTTTGAGGCCGCGGCCCTGCAATACCGATTTCAGTTTGTTGACTATGAGCAGCAGTCCCTCGGCTTCGGGGCTGAGCTGCCCTTTTTCAAGTTGCTTTTGGGCGCGTTCGGCATCGTCGATCACTTCCAGCAATGGTATAATAACATCTTTACCAGCGGTTTGCATTAATTCCAGCCTTTCTTTGGCAGTCCTTTTCCTGAAATTGTCGAACTCGGCCACCAGGCGCAGGTACTTGTCCCGGCTCTCGGCCAGTTCCTGTTCCAGTTTCTCTTCCTCACCCTGTCCGCCTACGGGTTCTTTCAGGTGGCTGTTCCCCGGTACATCGCTGTCGGCATTGATGTCCATGTCTATGAAGTCATTCTTGTTTTCTTCCATAATCGTACAAATTGGCAGCAAACCTAGCATTTTCTGACATTTCTGTCGGTCGGATGACCAAATGCCCGCCGGTTTGCCTGTTTTTTTATGCAGGGCTATAGGGGCAATTTTTTTGCCATGCCTGCTTGGTGGGACAATTTGTCGGTTTTTCGCTTATCCTGTCGCTTACCTTTGCGCGCATGACGACAGTTTACCTGAAGAAAAAAGTGAGCCGGCGGGTGGAATCGGGGCATCCCTGGGTCTTTGCCAATGAAGTAGGCAGGGTGGAAGGGGCACTCGATGCCGGCGATATCGTTGACCTGCTGAGCCACGACGGGAAATTCATCGGCAGGGGCTATGCCAACCCGAGGTCGCAGATCCTGGTCAGGCTGCTCACCCGCGACAGGAACGAAACCATCGACGCCGCTTTTTTTCACCGTCGGCTCGACACTGCCTGGAAATACCGGCAACGGTTGGGATACCGGGAGAACTGCCGCCTGGTATTTGGAGAAGCCGACTTCCTGCCCGCCCTGGTCATCGATAAGTTCAACGATTATTTCGTGCTCCAGACCCTGGCCTTCGGAATGGACAAATGGAAGCCGGCTATTGTTGATGCCCTGAACAGCATTTTCAATCCCAAGGGGATTTACGAACGGAACGACGTTCCCGTACGTGAGCTCGAAGGGCTGCCGCAAACCAAGGGCTTTTTGTCTGCCCCCTTTGATACGAAGATCATTCTCCGGGAGAACGGGCTGAAATTCGAGGTAGATATTGAAAACGGGCAAAAAACAGGTTATTTCCTCGATCAGCAAGACAATCGCCGGGCAATAAAGAACATCGTAAACGGCGCCGACGTACTGGGTGCTTTCACCTATACCGGCACTTTTGAGATACATGCCGCGCATTATGGCGCCAAATCGGTACTGGGGCTCGACATTTCAGGAGCGGCGGTGGAACAGGCAAACCGCAATGCCGCTCTGAACGGGTATGAGGAAATCTGCCGGTTTATGGAGGTGAATGCTTTCGATGTGCTGAAGCAATGGTCGAAAGAAGGGAGGCAATACGATGTGGTGATGCTTGATCCGCCCGCTTTTACCAAAAGCCGCGAGAACATCCAGAAAGCCATCACCGGTTACAAGGAGATCAATCTACGGGGCATGAAGTTGGT
>JAKPBL010000606.1 GCA_029778965.1 Bacteroidota bacterium | reverse complement strand
TGGGTGGCGCATTACCTGCGAAAAGACCGCCCGCGAATTGCCCGTACCTGGGCATTCTGGCAACACAGTGAAAGCGGATCGGTGAATGGCATCAGTACCCGGGTTGATTTTAACGTATTCAACGGCGATTCATCCGATTTCCAGGACCTGCTGATCAGCCGCTGACTGGCACGGGCTGGCGGCGCCCCCGCTGCTGCCGGTATTTCTCATAGATAATCTGGCTCATCGGCTTTTCATACACCTTGCTTTCGACCCATGAAATAATGTCGAGATAAGCAAAGGCCCGGGTTTCGAAACGGTTGCCTTCCAGGTGTTTGATCTTGTGAAGAAATTTTTCCAGCTCGGGTTTCATTTTGCGCGGCGAAGTGCCGAACGAATGCCGGATGAACCTGAACATTTCTTCTTCCACCACGGTCAGGTTCTTCATCTTGGCCATGAACCGGTACACCGATTTGATCAGTGATTCGATGATCTCGTCGTTGCCGAGCTCATAGTGGGCCAGCATGTGCATCAGGCGGGCATAACACTGCAGGTCGGTGCGCAGGTCGGCCGAGGTGTCCTGGATGATCTTCTGGAGATAATCGATGCATGCATTGTAATCACCGCTGCCGAAATAGAGCGTGGCGAACTTATAGTTGAATACCACAATGCGATGCGGGTCAACATATACGGCATATTCTTCCAGCTTGGAGGCGATGATATCTACCAGCTGGAGCCCTTCTTTGAACGTGCCTGTCATCAGGTGCCAGTTGAGGCGGGCGCTGTTGATGTAGATATCGGTATGGATGCGGAAATTATCGTGCTGGGAGGCGATATCGGTTTGGGCGAAATCCTGGAAAATGGTCAGCACTTTTTCGAACTGCCGGAAATTGCGAAGATCAAAGTGTGCATTCAGGAGATTGTGCAGCCCTTTGATATAATGGCCGACTTCCACTTTCTTCATTACCTCGTTGCCGTCGAATATGTCCATCCATTTCTGCGCGTACCGGTAATACATCAAAAAATCCTGGCGGATGAAGGCGTACCAGGTATAGCTCTGGTAGAGATAGAGGCGCTCGTAAAAATCAGTCAGCTCGAAGGCGTCGTGCGGAAGCTGCTGGTAGAAAAATTCTTTAATACCCTCTTCGTCTTTTTCGTTGCGGGCATGCCCGTTCTTGACGTACCAGCCGTACAACTGCAGCGCCAGGTTAGACAGGTGGGTAACCCGTTCAATATGGCCGCTGATCTCCAGCGCTTCATGGGTCAGCCGCTCGGTCTTTTCCTGGATAGAGCGGGTGATGTGCAGGGTCTCGATCTTTTTTTCCAGGGAGATCACCTGCGCCAGGTAGTTGAATTTCCCGTTCATCTTGGCCAGCTCCCGCGCCCTTTCCAGTATCCGGAGCGCCTGGTGCTTAAGCCCTTTGTGATAGAGAATACGGGCATTGTCGAGCTGTTCGGAAAGCTGCAACTCGAGGGTATCGGTGCTTTTCAGGTCGCGCAGGCTGGCCAGCACCTGTTTGTACAAATGGGTTTTCAGGTTGTTGAGCTGCGGTTTCTGGATGGCCGGCAGCTTTTTCAGCAATACCTTCTCATCGTAATCGTCCAGCTTGTCAAGCGCATCGAACAAAGCCACCACTTTCAGGGTTTCTTTGGCCGTGCTTCTTTTGATATATAGCTTAAAATGGCGCTTTTCCGACTTTTGTAGCGATTTTATCAATTGAAATAAGGCATCCGTAGATCTTTTGGACATCATGTGGTTTTTATCCGGAAACCCTTGCTGGACAAGGATTCTGCGGCAAAGTTACCCGTTTTGGAGTAATGAAAACCGGCCAATTATGATTTGACCGGTTTCCTACCGCGTTCTACTTTTACATCGGGTTTCGATAATATAGCAGGCAATCGTTAAGAGGCAAAGAATCGTAGAGGTCTGAAAAACGTCGAACAAGCGCCCGGCAAGACGGGCCATCCAATCGAGTTAAGAGTTTTTTTATATGGCAAGCAATCGTTAGAGGTCGACTGTGTCTACAGTGGACCTTCTTTTTTTATAAGCGGTTGTGAAGATAACTGTTTGTTTTTCAAATCGCCAAATTCTTTCATAATTTCTTAACAGTCTTTTTTTAGGGGGCTCCCCGTTTCTGCCGGTACTGGCGCAGCCGCAAATATTGGTTATCTTTCAGAAAACAGAGATTATGTCGCTCCTCAACAATAACAAGAACGCCAAAGACAAAAAGAAGAACAATGCTGCAAATAAGCCTGGGCAGCCGGGTAGCCTGAAAGGAAAAACCAATACCAAAGCAGTTTCACGGCAAACCAAGCTTACCGGCGGCTCCCAGCGGGGTTCCTGATATTTTCTCCACATGCTTCATAGGGCGGCCTTCCGGCCTGCAGGTATACGTCTTTGTTCAGCCGTTTTTCCGAAAGCCGGTTCGTTCAGTCCTGTATCTGCGGTCAAACCGTCGGCGCATCAATTTTAGGCGTATAGTTTGCGTATTTTGCGGTCATGGCAGATTATTTACAGGGATTGAATGAACAGCAGAAAGAGGCGGTATTGCACAAAGACGGCCCGATCATGATCGTAGCGGGCGCGGGCAGCGGAAAAACCAAAGTGCTTACCACGCGCATCGCCCACCTGATGGCGAAACACGGCGTGGATGCTTTTCATATACTGGCACTGACCTTTACCAATAAGGCGGCGCATGAAATGAAAGAAAGGATCGAGAAAATTTTGGGCAACGCCGAGGCCCGCAGCCTGTATGTAGGCACTTTTCACAGCGTATTTGCCCGGATATTACGGGGCGAGGCCACCCGGCTGGGTTACCCCAGCTCCTTTACCATCTACGATACCGACGATGCCAAAGGCGTCATCAAAACCGTGATCAACGAATTGCACCTCGACGATAAGCTGTATAAACCCAATGTGGTGTACAATCGCATTTCCAGCGCGAAGAACGCCCTGGTGAGCCCGGCTGAATATGCGCAGGACTATTATATCCAGCAGGAAGACGCCCGCTCCAACCGGCCGGCCATCGCCCAGATATATGATGCGTATGCCAAGCGCTGTTTCCGGAACGGCGCAATGGACTTCGACGACCTGCTTATCAAAATGTATGAGCTGCTGAAGTATTTTCCCGAAGCGCTGCACAAATACCAGCACAAGTTTAAATACATTCTTATCGATGAGTACCAGGATACCAACCCCGCCCAGTATGAGATCATCAAACTGCTGGGGGCGGCGCACGAAAACGTGTGCGTGGTAGGCGACGATGCGCAGAGCATTTATTCCTTTCGCGGCGCCACTATCCAGAATATTTTACAGTTCCAGAAAGACTATGAAGACGTCAAGGTAATCAAGCTGGAACAGAATTACCGCAGCACGCAGAACATCCTGAACGTGGCGAACGAGGTGATCAGCAACAATAAAAACCAGATCCCGAAAGAGCTGTGGACGGAAAATGCCGAAGGGGAGAAGATCAGGCTGGTGCGCACGATTTCCGACAACGAGGAAGGGAAATTTGTAGCCGATACCATACAGGAGCAAAAGCTGCGCAATCATTTTTCCAACCGTGACTTTGCGATACTATACCTTACCAATGCGCAGAGCCGTGCTTTTGAAGAAAGCCTGCGCCGGATGGGCATCGCTTATACCATGTACGGAGGTGTCTCATTCTACGCCCGCAAGGAGATCAAAGATTTTGTGGCTTACCTGCGCGTGATCGTGAATACACGCGATGAAGAGTCGCTGAAGCGCATCATCAATTACCCTGTGCGTGGCATTGGCAAAACCACGATCGACAAGCTGTTGCTGACCGCCAACAACAACAACGTCGGCATGTGGGAAGTGATGGAAAACGCAGCAGGAGCAGGTTTCAGGGCGGGTACGCTGGAAGCGATCGAGAACTTCGTCACTTTTATCAAGAGCTGCCAGAGCATGCTGCAGGTGAAGAATGCCTACGAAGTGGCTTTTCACGTCGGCAAACAGACTAATATCGTAAAAGAACTGTTCAACGATAAAACCACTGAAGGGCTGCAGCGCTATGAAAACATACAGGAGTTGCTGAACAGCATCAAAGAGTTTACTGAAACACCCAGCAATGACGAAGGCGAAGTGGGCGATAAAACACTGGGCGCTTACCTGCAGCAGATTACCCTGCTTACCGATGCCGACGAAAAAGATCCTCATGCCGATACGGTTAAGCTAATGACCATTCACGCCGCCAAAGGGCTGGAGTTTCCGGTGGTTTTCGCCGCAGGCCTGGAAGAAATGCTTTTCCCCAATGCGATGAGCATCAATACCCGCGAAGAGCTCGAAGAAGAGCGGCGTTTGTTTTATGTGGTCATCACCCGTGCCAAGAAGAAGTTGTGGATCACCTATGCCAATACCCGTTACAAGTTCGGCCAGCTCGTGCAAAATGAGCCCAGCCGTTTTATCGAAGAAATTCCCGCGCAATACATGGACCGGAGCTTTGCGGGTGGCGGATTGCGTAACCAGGGCGCCGGATATACCCAGGGCTCGGCTTTCGATCGCATGCGCGGATTCGGTGCGGCCGAGCAGGCGGAGAAAATGTATGGCGCGCCGCCCGCGCGGCGGAAAGATGCGCCGCCCGCTTACCTGCCGCCGAAAACGGCTCCCAAGGTGGTAGAGCACCAGCCCTCGCCAGGTTTTGTACCCAGCGATACCAGCAACCTGCAGGCGGGGCAGAAAGTGGAGCACCAGAAATTTGGTTTCGGTACGGTCAGTAAAATGGAAGGCAGCAACCACAACCCTGTGGCAACGGTATTGTTCGAGCACAATGGCGAGAAAAAAATTATGCTGAATTATGCAAAGCTCCGTATCGTTGAATAATACCATCCATAAGCTGCTGGTTGCCGTGGCCTTATTGGCATTCCCGGGAGTATTGACGGCGCAGTCGAACGCCCGCGAAGCCAACCTGCTGCTGGATGCAGAGCAGATGCAGTATAAGAAATTCCTCGAATCGAGTGCCCTCGACCCCGTATATAAAACGCAACTGGAAAGGTTTTCTTCGGTGGTCACCGACAGCCTGCAGGAGGCATTCAATAACAAACCAGGTGCAACTGATTCTGCCATCCTGTATATTCTGAACGCCAACCGGTATTTCCTGCAAACCATCCGCGCCTCGGTCGATTTTAACCAGTTTGCCCTGGCCGAGCTGCCGGTGGTATTGTCCGATTTTCCGAAGGTGGCAGATGCTGTTTTTGCACACGAAAGTCCAGAGCGGATAGCCGCGGGCTGGGGCACCAACCGCACCCAACTGATGGCCGACGTTTTCAGGCAATACAGCGCCGGCAAGGTATTCCAGCAACTGGCCGACATCAGGCGGGTGGCGGTCAATGCCAATAATATCCTGCCTTTTTTGGAAAGAAGACCCGACTTTCCCTTTGTGGATACGGCACTGGTTTTTGTGGCCGAACGGAGCCCGGTGGCCCTGCTCGACTATCTAACGGCAAAGAACAACCGAATTACCGATTCACTGAAAGCGTCTGCACGCCCGCTGCTGCGGCAGCTTGTTTCGCTGGCGGGTGATCGCAATGCCGCAGAGCTGGCGCCCTTTGCCGCCGAGATGGCCGAAGGGCGGCTTACGCGCGACAGCGTGCTGTCGATGCGGATCAACAATGTGCCGGCCTATTACCAGCAGTTGGTAAACGCCGTGCAGCGGAATCGTCGTATCCGCCTGGCGGGCGGCCCCTGGGGCATGCAGCCCGCGCTGCGAACGGCCCTGCACCAAAAGGGCGTGATGTTTTTCGTAAATCATGTCAATGAGCTGCATGAGGCGAAAGACGAAGTGAGATTTGCCAGCCTGGCGCCCCTGCGGCCCATCGACCTGTACTATCTGCTGGTGTCTGACGAAGATGAGCTGTATACGTCGAGCTTTCTCGGTATCTATTACCGGCTGAAAGATTCGTTGCCTTACGGGCATTCAGACCAGTTGCTCAGCATGGTGCAATACGACCAGTTCAGGAAATTCATCCGCGCCTGCGCGCATTACAATGTATTGGGCGATTATATGAGCAGCATGCCCGATGAGGCGCGCTGGAACCTGCTGAAAGATTTTGTATCTAATATTGATTCGAACCGGGCCACCGGACTGGAAGATGCGATGGACGTGGCCGACGCATTCATCGGTCTGGCCAATGAGCCGATTTACCGCAGCATGGTAGGCGGCTTGATCGACAAGAACCTGAACCGCTGCCGCGATGCCAATTCATTCTATGGCGTTCGGCTGTACGGCATCTTAAAAGAAGTATTCCTGATGGTTTCAGATCCGGTGGCACAACAGTCTATTTTTAAAAAGCTGGGAAATTATGAGCTGTTGTCAGTCGATTCCATTCGCGACAAAGACAATTTTGTAAGCCAGCTTGTATTGTTTTATGGCGATGACGATGGAAAAGCATCGTACCAAAGCTTTATGAGCCTGTTCAGGAACAAGACTGAATGGTCGGTAGTGCAGCAGCCGCAGTGGACCGAGATCAGCTCGCTCACGGCTGTGCAGCCGGTGCGCATATATGCCAACCTGCCGCTTGACCACGGCACCCGCCTCGACGAGCAGGCGCAGAAAGCGTTGCTCGCATACCTGGGCAGCATGCAGATCAAGCCGGGTGTGATCGTACACCGCGGGCATAGTTACCACTTGCCTACTACGCTCGATTACCTGCAGCCTTATATGAAGCTGGCGATACTGGGCTCGTGCGGCGGGTATAAAAACCTGCTTACGGTAGCGGGTAAAAGCCC
>JAKPBL010000679.1 GCA_029778965.1 Bacteroidota bacterium | reverse complement strand
ACTAACATACAAATTTGTTTTTTAAAAATCATCCGTATAAATACGGTAACGAGAAATTAGTTGACTTCGTTAAAAAAAATTAATGCACGGAACACTTTGAAATGTCAAACAGAAAAATAAAATTTGTTCTCACAAACCATCACCAAACCTTCGTACTATGAGAACATCTGCCACATTTCCCATTCTCTGCATTCCCTTTTACACTCGTTTACTATTGCCGGATACCAGGTAAGCCCTGGTGATCCTTTTTGTTGTTTGCATCCTGGTTATAAAAATTGATCAGTTGATACGTGTTTGCAGCAGGCGAATCATGCCTGCACTCGTAGGGGCATTCTTATGCCTGCACGCGACCGCGCAGCAAATCAGCCCGGCCATGTGCAACTGCATGCCGTCGTCAGATTCAATAAAAAAAGAAATGATTGCTTCCATTAAACAAGCGCTTGTTTTGAAAATGCCTGACTCCATACGGAAAGCACAACGTCATATGGATAGTTCGGAAAGAAAGAAGACGGACTCAGCACAGCGCAATGCGTTGCTGGGAAATAAGTATTTCAGCTATACAGGATCGTATGTATCCAAACTTGAAGGACAATACCATATCGATAACCTGTTTCAGCAAGTGTTTACCTACGGTGCTACCGTACAACTTAGTAAGGAATTGCCGGTAAACGTTCTGTTATCGGGTCGAAAAACAAATTCACCTTATTTCCGCGACTACCTGGATTTCACCATAAATGCACAGCCCGAACAGATCACCCGGCAAATGGCAGGAAAGTCTGTAGACAGTCGCAAGAACCGCTTATTGCGGGAAGCAGAATCCATCCGGTCTGCCTATAACAAACGGCTGAACGAACTATTGCAACTGCAAAACAAGCTGAAATCGCTGCCCGGCGATTCCTGCCTGAGTTACTATGTACAGAGCAGGGAGTTGCTGGCCAGTGAAGCGTATTACCAGGATTCAGTTTCTTTTCCCGACCGGGACAATATACACCGCAAGCTGGCTGATGCGCGGCAGTTCATGGCTTCATTTGACTCGACACGCCGGCTGCTGGATTCCTTCAACGTAAAAATAGATCAGTATATCAATACGGCCCGGCTGGCCTTCAGCGATCTGAATAACACCATCAATGATATTCGTTCCGGGAAGGCGCTTCAAACAGCCATTCCATCGGTTATCAGGTACGGTAGTGAAGTGACGGGATTCGATTCTTCCATGTTACAGGAAAAGACACACTGGTTGCAAAACTTCCGGCGCCTGGCATTGGGCAGGAGCTTCGTTGACGGATCGCAGCTTACGCTTCGGGATATCTCCGTAAAGGGGCTGCAGGCCGAATACCAGGCCGAAAAATATTTTTACTCGGTTGTCGCCGGATGGACCGATTTCGGGTTGCGTGATTTTCTGGGTCGCAACGACCGGGTTAAGCTGAACTCCCTGGTCTATGCAGCTACGATTGGCAAAGGAAAGAAAGACAACAACTATATTTCGCTGGGTGTTTTCGGCGGACAAAAACCCGGCGGATATGCAGGCAGCAATTACCGCGACAGCGGGTATATATGGGGGTTATCGCTCGCAGGCCAGTATCAACTCCGGTATTGGACAGTGAATGCTGAATTGGCGCAATCGAACGGATTCCGGCAGCCGGGTTCTAAAACGAGCGGTGATTTTGACCTGTCAGACAAATCAAACAAAGCGGCCGCGTTACAGGCAAGCGGCGCCGTTCGCGCCATCGCGCTGCACCTCACTGGTTACGTTCGGTATTATGGCGCCAATTTCCAGGGCTTTAATGCCTATCGCATAAATGCGGCCAACACCCTGTGGGGCGTGGAAGCGTCCAAAAGCTTTTTCCGGCAATCGTTACAGCTCGAAGTGGCTGTCAAAACGGATGACTACCGGAACCCGTATGTAGAACAGGTATACGATGGAAGAAATATTATCCAATCGTTCAGCGCCCGGTTCAACAAAGGAAAGCTGACTGTCTCGGCTTCCTATAAACCCGTTTACCAATACCTCGGCGTAAACGACTCGTTATTCGAGGCGCGTTTCCAGGTATTGCAGGGCGTGGCCGGCATCAGCTATAAAACGGGCGATATTCCCAGCAATTCTTCACTGCTCTTCAACCGGTTCACCAGCCGGCAAACCACTCAGCAATATTTTTTCGGTAACTCGTATAACCTCGTTGCCAGCCAGTCTTTTTTCTTTCCGCAACACAGCGCTTTGTTAAGCGGCTCTTATCTGGCCAATGAACGCTACACCTATTGGCTGGTAGATGGCTGCATCCAGTACAAGTTGCATCGTTCGATCAGTATAAAGATCGGCGGCCGCATGTATGCATTGCACTCGGATACAGACCAGACGCGCGTGGGCGCTTACGGTGGAACTATTTTCTCCATTAAACATATCGGACAGTTTTCGCTTCGTTGCGAGAGCAATTATTTCCCCGACCTGCAGTACCGGTTGTACGGCAACACGATGGCGACGGTCGGTTTTTCAACCCGTTTCAAATGAAAAGAATGCATTACTACCGTCCGCTCGGGGTGATCTGCGTGATCATGCTGACCGTCGCCCGGCTTTCGGGACAGGATATGTCGGTACAGGCATTGCCGCCGGATGGCGCACTGGTTCAGAAAAGCCAGTTGTGGAACCTGATGATCACCAATACCGCTGCTTCGGTACAGAGCCGGAAATTGTCGATGACGGTGATAGACAGGAAGAGTAACCGGCGCGTATTGTCGGCCCTCAGCAATGTATTCCTGGTGAGCCCGGGCGCCCGGCTGTATCAACTGGCCGACATGATGCCGGTGATGTACAATGCGCTGAGCCCTGCGTTCAACGGAACCGACTTTGATTTTCTTCCGGCAGGTGACTACCAGGTCTGTTACGAGCTGTTGGGCGACAAAGGCAGCAGATCGGGTGTGTCTTGTGTGCCGGTTAGCGTAAAATTATTGTCGGGGCCTCAATTGCAGGCGCCTCAAAACAACGCACGTGTGTCGGTTGACAGCCTGGCTTTTAGCTGGACGCCACCCACTCCAGAACCATTGCTGCCGGATGCATTGTATGCAATCAGGCTGGTTCATGTCGAAAAAGGCCAGACGGCAGAAAATGCCTTGAAGGAAAACCCGGTTCTTTTTTCGGCAGACCAGCTTTCTTCACTGTCATTGCTATACCCTGCCACAGCAACACGCCTGGAGAACAACCGGCACTATGCCTGGAAGGTGACGGCGTACAACGACCAGCAGGAGGTCGTTAGTGTTTCCTGGAGCTTTGAAACAGGCGATCCGGCACAGCCGAAAGCGACCGATGGACAGGTATATACCAAGCTGGAAAAAGAGGGCGTGTCGGCGGGCTACTCGCTGGTGTCGCGGTACCTGCGGTTTTCTTTCGACAATGAATCGGCGGACAGTCTTTTCCAGGTAACCTTTATCGATGTTACCGGCGGACGACACGAACAACTGCCGGTCGATTCCTCACTTATACCCCGTTTTATACGCGGTATCAATCATGTACAGATTGATCTGCCCGCAATCCCCGGCGTTCGGAAAAAACACCTGTACGAGTTGCGGCTCACAGACGCCCGACGGCAGTCGTGGAAAATGACCTTTCAATACCAGTAATCCTGTACCCAGCTTTTAACCTTATTTAATTCGCCTGATATGTTACAAATTCTGACAGAAAAATACAGCAAGGGAATTGCGCTCGTGCTTTCGCTGGCGCTGTACATCGGCTTTTTGTCACAGTTGCAAACCGCCATGGCCGCAAGCGTATATGAACCTCGTATTGCGGCGGCTTCGTCCCTGGCGCTGAACCGGCGGATGGCTCCGGTGGCAACGGCAAAACGGGCAGAAAGCGAAGCCCTGGCAACTGAAATACCTGTATCGGCCGGCAAACCCGCGGAGCCGTCTGCCAACATGCAGCAGGTAACTGCCAAAAAAGTATTGATCGGCCCCGGGCAGCCCGAGGCATCCAGCTTCAAGAGCGCCGGAACCGATAATATGGTCGATTTGTTTTCAGGAGATTTCAGCTACAATATCCCGCTGATGGATGTGGGCGGCTACCCGATCGCCATCCACTACA
>JAKPBL010000552.1 GCA_029778965.1 Bacteroidota bacterium | reverse complement strand
CCGCTCCTGATAAAGCGATTGTTGACAAAAAAATACTGGTCGCCCCTGGTCTTTTTAGCCGTTTCGGGTTTGCCGATAAAGCCCTGTATGTTGAGGTAATCGGTCTGCTCCTGCACCGGCACCATTTTGGCATTGTAATGATTACCGAGCAACTGCACGATGCGCTGTTTCAGCGAGCCCTTCTCGAGATGGAACAGTTCCTGCCCGTTATTCACCAGTGAAAAAAAGATCTGGGGAAAGGCCATCGACACGCGCATGAACTCGTCAACGATATGACGCATTTCGGCGGCATTGCTTTTCAAAAAATTCCGGCGGGCCGGCACATTGAAAAACAGGTTCTTCATGGCGATGCTTGTGCCTGCCTGCCAGGCCGAGGGCTCCTGCAGCACCACCTGGCTGTTCTCCACTTCGATATAGGTGCCTGTTTCATCTTCGGCACGGCGGGTTTTAAGTTCCACCTGCGACACAGCCGCCACCGAGGCCAGGGCTTCGCCCCTGAAACCCATGGTATGAATATGAAACAGGTCGTTGATATCCCTGATCTTCGAGGTGGCATGACGTTCAAAACAAAGCCGTGCATCGGCGGCGCTCATCCCCTTTCCGTTGTCAACCACCTGGATCAGCGATTTGCCCGCATCGGCTACGATCAGCCTGATCTCGGTAGCGCCGGCATCGACGGCATTTTCAAGCAGTTCCTTAACGGCGCTCGCGGGCCGCTGGATCACTTCTCCGGCGGCAATCTGGTTGGCGATATGATCGGGTAATAACTGTATGCTGTCTGCCACGCTTCCCAAAAGGTTGAACGGCAAAAATACGAAGCGGCGGGCAGACTAATAGTCGTGGTAAAATTTGAGCAGGAATTGTTCGATCTGCCTTCTCACCGCGCCGGCTGATCCCCGGTGGTTATTGACCAGCACGGAAAACACCAGGTGGCGGCCCTTTTTGGTGGTAAGATACCCGCTGAGCGCCAGTTGCCCGCCCAGGGTACCGGTTTTGGCATGCAGGGCGGCGCCCGCCTCCTTGTACAGTCCTGCGAGCGTGCCTTCATTGCCTGCCGGCAGAATCGTATAAAGGCGCTGCTCGGGAAATTCCGATTTCATTTTTTTCAGCAGCCAGACCAGGTTCTGCGGACTCACCAGATTATACCTGCTCAACCCGCTGCCGTCCACCCAATGCAGCGTCTGCGGCATGCCTGCATAAAACAGGGTGGTCAGGCTGTCGATGGCCTTTTCCGAATCCAGTTCACCCAGCAGCCGGTCGGCGATCATCAGTATGGTTTGCTCGGCAAAGAAATTATCGCTTTCATGCATCATGATGGCCAGCATCGAATCCAGCGGCTGCGAGTACAACAACTTGTCGGCCTTTCGCACCGATTCGGCGGGCACATACAGCGGCGCCTTGCCGATGCTGTCGCGGATCAGGTCGAGTGCCGACAAAACGCCATTGGTCACAAAAGGCACTTCCACCGAGCGGATCATTTCCCGGCCTTCCTTTACATAAAACAGGTTCTCATTACGGTCGCGGCTAACCGAAAAACGGTTGTTGTCCGACGGCGCAAACCTTA
>JAKPBL010000543.1 GCA_029778965.1 Bacteroidota bacterium | reverse complement strand
GGTCGACAAAGAAGGCATCAGCGCCGACCGCTTCATCTTCCGCCACTCTGAACCCCAGGGTGACCCGAACTCGGTTGACCTGCGGGATGGTACTTCGGAAGATGGCCCGAATTCAGTGCCGGCGCCGTTCCCGAACCTGCGCAAGAAAAACTAAATGGTTAATATTGAGCCAATTAAACCCCGCTTCGGCGGGGTTTTTTTATATTTGACAAATCTGTTAAATTTGCAGGCTTCTATGAGAGGAATTTTGTTGTTGGTAATGGGAATGTTCTTGTTGTCTGGCTGTTCGAAGTTTTCGAAAGTGCAGAAAAGCACCGACTATAATTACAAGCTGCGGATGGCTGATCAGTATTTCGCCAAAAAGAAATACAATTTTGCGCAGCAGTTATACGAAGAGCTTTTTCCCCTGCTGAAGGGCAACGATAAGTTCGAGAACGTGTATTATAATTTCGCGTATTGCGCCTTTTACCAGCGCGACTGGATGAATGCGGAAAACCTTTTCAAGGGATTCACCGAGGTGTTTCCTACCAGCAAACGGGCGGAAGAGATGGAGTATATGCGGGCGCTTACTTATTATAAGCAATCGCCGAAAGTGGAGCTGGATCAAACCAATACGTCGAGAACAATCGGCTTAATGCAGGCCTTCATCAATTCGCATCCCGGCTCGGCCCGCAACCAGGAAGCCACGGAGATCATTGATAAATGCCGCACCAAGCTGGAGCTGAAAGAACTGAAGAGCGCCGAGTTGTATTTTAACCTGCGGCAATACAAAGCGGCGGCCATCACTTTTACGGGTCTGATGAACGACTATCCCGATTCGGAAAAAAGTGATGAATATAAGCTGCAGGTGATCCGCTCTTATTTTGAATATGCTTCCATGAGCATCGACGAAAGAAAGGAAGAGCGTTTCGAGAAGGTATTGGAAGAATGTAATGAATTCATAGACAGGTTTCCGCAAAGCAAACTGATAAAAGATGTTACGCGGTTCCAGGACCAGTCTAAAAACTATATCAAATCTTTAAAAAATGAGCAAGTTAAGACGTCAGCTTAGTTCTAACATCAGCAATGTGGCTGAGGCCAAGAACCTGTTGGAGATAAAAGGTAAAACCGGCAACCTGTATGAATCTATCGCCGTCATCGCCAAAAGGGCCAACCAGATCAATATTGCGCTGAAAGAAGAGCTGCACAATAAACTGGAAGAGTTTGCCACGCATACCGACAGCTTGGAAGAGATCCATGAGAACAAAGAACAGATAGAGATATCCCGCGCGTACGAGCGCATGCCCAACCCGGCGCTGCTGGCTACGCAGGAGTTCATGGAAGACAAAGTGTATTACCGCAAGAACGACGACAAGCTGTTCAGTTAATTGCAGTGGAAGATATTTGTTAAAGCGACGGCCCGGCTGTCGCTTTTTTTATAATTTTAAAAGATGTTGCACGGAAAGAAGATCCTGCTGGGCATTACCGGGAGTATAGCTGCCTATAAAACCATCTCGCTGGTGCGGCTGCTGGTTAAATCTGGCGCTACCGTTAAGGTGGTGATAACACCGGCCGCCCGCGATTTTGTTTCGCCGCTTACGCTTTCCACCCTGTCGAAGCACGACGTGGAATGGGAGCTGTTTAAAGACAGCGCATGGACCAATCATGTAACGCTGGGCCGCTGGGCCGATCTCTTCATCGTTGCGCCGGCAAGCTGCAATACGCTGGCCAAGATGGCCGCGGGCCAGTGCGACAACCTGTTGCTGGCTGTTTACTTGTCGGCCACCTGCCCCGTTTGGCTGGCGCCGGCGATGGATGCCGATATGTGGGCACACCCCGCCACCCGCCGTAACCTGGCCCTGCTGCAATCCTACGGTAACCTGGTTATTCCCGTAGTTGCCGGCGAATTGGCCAGCGGACTGACAGGAGAGGGGAGGATGGCTGAACCTGAAGACCTGCACCGCCTGGTTTGCGAGTACATGGCGGCCAGGGCTGACTTTTCGGGAAAAACCGTATTGGTGTCGGCCGGTCCCACGTTCGAGCCCATCGACCCTGTTCGCTTTATTGGCAACCACTCTTCGGGTAAAATGGGCATTGCACTGGCGCATGAACTTGCCGGCCGCGGTGCCCGCGTGATACTGGTAGCCGGCCCGGGTGTGCAGGCGCCGCTGACAGAGGGATTAGAAGTGGTGCGGGTAAATACGGCCGAGGAGATGTTTGCCGCCTGCGTGGATCGCTTTCCATCGTGTGATCTGGCTATTATGGCAGCGGCGGTAGCCGACTATTCGCCGGTGCAGGTAGCGCCCGAAAAGATCAAAAAGAAAGACGGCTCATTAACCCTTGAATTGCGAAAAACCAGGGATATCCTGAAAGAGCTGGGTCGCCTGAAATCGCCTCACCAGTTGCTGGTGGGATTTGCCCTGGAAACCAATAACGAAGAAGCCTACGCAAAAGAAAAGCTGCAATCGAAGAACGCCGACCTGATTGTATTGAACTCGCTGAACAATGCTGGCGCCGGCTTCGGCCACGACACCAACCAGGTAACGATTTTCGACCGGAAGGGAAACAAAACTGCGTATCCGTTAAAACCCAAAGAGGCGGTGGCTGCCGACATAATTGACTATATCCATGACAAGATCAAGCCGTAGCATATTATTGGTGCTGGTAGCAGCATTGCTGTTCACGGGCCGGTTGTCTGCGCAGGAGCTGCAGGCCCGGGTAGTGGTAATTTCCAGCCAGGTGGGCACCAAGGTAGACAAGAAGATATTTGTCAGCCTGCAGAATGCCCTGAATATTTTCCTGAACCAGCGCAAGTGGACCAAAGAAACCTACCAGCAGAACGAGAAGATCAACTGCAGCTTTGTCATCAATATCGTTTCGGCCGGCGATAACAACGTATATAATTCTACCCTGACTGTACAGGCTGCCCGTCCTGTGTACAACAGCAGTTACCAGAGCCCGCTGATCAATTTTATGGATGAAAACCTGGCTTTCCGGTATGTTGAATTCCAGGCCCTCGACTTCAACGAGAACAGGGTAAACGGCAACGATCCGCTGGTTTCCAACCTTACCGCGGTAATGGCTTATTATGTATATCTCATACTGGGGCTCGACGGTGATTCTTTTGCGCTGAAAGGCGGGGATCTTTATTTTCAGAAAGTGCAGAACATCGTTAACAATGCACCCGATAGCCGCGAGCTGACCGGCTGGAAAGCATTCGACGGCCAGCGAAACCGGTACTGGTTGATGGAAAACCTGACCAATACCCGGTATACGCTCATACATGACGTGCTTTACGGTTATTTTCGGCAGGGGCTCGACCAGTTCTACGAAAAAGAAGCCGTTGCCCGGCAGGCCGTACTGAGCGCGTTGCAGCAACTGAATACCCTGAACAGCCAGATACCCAATACCATGTTTGTGAATTTCTTTTTCCAGGGCCGGAACCTCGAGTTGGCACGAATGTTCAAAAAATCATCACCCGACGAGAAAAACCAGGCACTGGATGTGCTGACCAGGCTGGATATTTCCAAGGCAAACCTTTACAAACAGGAGTTAAAATGACGCTTTTTTGCAGGCTGCTGCTGGCCGGATCGATGCTGTTGGGAACAGGCTGTCGAAACGGGAATGAAAAGCCCGTGCTGAATAAAGAACAGATGGTGCCGGTACTGTATGCCATGATGATTGCCGACGAAGTGACACTGCAGAAATCGTTTAAAGACAGCACTATCACCCTGAAGCAGCTACGTGCCGGGCGGTACGAAGAAGTGTTTGCGCTGTACCATACCAACCGCGAAGATTTTTGGAACAGCCTGAAATATTATGAGGCGCGTCCTCCTGAGTTTAAGGTTATTCTCGATTCGGTGGAAGCCGTTGCCAACCGCTACCGTACGCAGCAATACGTGAAATAGCCTAACTTGTCGGCATGAATAAAGTTGTTGCAGACGCAGCAACAGCGATTGCGGGCGTCAAAGATGGATCCAGTATTTTATTGGGAGGATTCGGCTTATGCGGAATACCTGAATCTTGCATATCGGCGCTGGCGAAAGCCGGCGTAAAGAACCTCGTTTGTATTTCAAACAATGCCGGGGTCGACGATTTCGGATTGGGTGTGTTGCTGAAGACCCGGCAGATCCGGAAAATGATCAGCTCGTATGTGGGGGAAAATGCCGAGTTCGAGCGACAGTTGCTGGCGGGTGAGCTCGAGGTTGACCTGGTTCCCCAGGGAACGTTGGTTACCCGCATAGAGATGGCCGGCATGGGAATACCCGCTTTCTTCACGCCGGCAGGTTACGGCACCGAGGTGGCCGAGGGAAAGGAGGTGCGCGTCTTCAACAACAAGCATTACCTGCTGGAAATGGCCCTCGGCGCCGATTTTGCCATGATAAAGGCATGGAAGGGCGATCGCTATGGCAACCTGGTGTTTCGCAAAGCAACCCGTAATTTTTCCACTTCGATGGCCAAAGCCGGAACGATTACCATCGCCGAGGTGGAAGAGCTGGTGGCACCCGGACAGTTGGATCCGGATGAGATAGACGTGGCGGGAATATATGTACACCGGATTTTCCAGGGCGGCCCCTATGAAAAGCGAATTGAAAAGCGGACCGTGCGAATACAACCATAGCCTATGTTTACCAGCAGAGCCGAATTAGAGCAATATTTTGGTGTGGATGCTGATATTGCGAAAGCATTTGTAGACCGCCGGGTACCGGCAGGCAATGCCTATTGGCGCGGCCGCCTGTTGTACATAGGCCGCGGGAACGGTTTTTTGTTCATGCCGCTCAGTTTCGATCTGCTACACAAGGCCGGCATCGGGAAAGCAATCCTGTTGGATGAAAAGCTGCTGGTGGCTATGGAAAAAATACTGGATTTGGCCGCAAGGTACGAATATGGCGAAATGAGCTTTATCGCCCATGTAGAAGAGATCGAGCAATTCATTTTGCCCGACAGTCTGCAGCCGGCGTTTCTCAGCCGCCTGCATCGTTTTTTCCGGCAGCCCGTGCTGTATCCGCTGGAAGGTATCGGCGATGCTAACCCGCCGCTCAACCGGGCAGATGCCTTTTTGTACCTGTATTGTCTTTTGCCCGTGGAAGAAAGGGAGATTGATCGCCTGCTGCGGTACTGGTATGCGTTGCTGCCGGCCTTCCTGCTGCAGGACGACCTGGTGGACTTACAGGAGGATCTTGAAAAGAAAGAGGAAAATGCCGTTGGGTTTTATGGGCCGGGAAGGGAAGGAGCGCGTAAAAGCATCGACGAACTGCGGCGCCGGTTCAGGATATTAAAGGAGCTGAACGAACCGCTGTCGCAAACCCTCGATGCCGCGCTGGACCGTTACCTCGAGCGGCCCGATTTTCAACATATACTCAATCATTGATTATGGCGCTCGATAAGTTTGGTATCGCGAAAAGAATTGCCCTGGAGCTGCAGGATGGCATGTATGTGAATCTGGGCATCGGCATTCCCACGCTGGTGGCCAACTATATTCCCGTGGGTGTTCAGATCATGTTGCAGAGTGAGAATGGCATCCTGGGGATGGGGCCTTATCCCACGGAAGCCGAGGTGGACCCTGACCTGATCAATGCCGGAAAGGAAACCGTAACGGTGATACCCGGCGCTGCGTTTTTCGACAGTGCCGAAAGCTTTGGTATGATCCGGGCCGGCAAAGTGGATCTCACGGTACTGGGCGCTATGGAAGTAAGCGATGGCGGGGATATAGCCAACTGGAAGATACCAGGTAAAATGGTAAAGGGAATGGGTGGAGCGATGGACCTGGTGGCCAGCGCACGGAATATAATTGTGGCTATGATGCACACCAACCCGCGGGGCGAATCGAAGCTGCTACCCGCCTGCACCCTGCCTTTGACCGGTATGGCCTGTGTGCGGAAAGTGGTGACCGATTTGGCGATGCTTGATATTACACCTGAAGGC
>JAKPBL010000535.1 GCA_029778965.1 Bacteroidota bacterium | reverse complement strand
GGACCACCATATCCCAGGGGAACACCAAAACGTTGCGAAGAGCCAAAGGCAACATCGGCGCCCAGTTCGGCGGGAGGCGTGAGAAGCGTGAGCGCCAGCAGGTCGGTTGCCATGGCGACACATCCGCCCACGGAATGTACTTTCTCTATAAAGTTCCGGTAGTCATGTATATCTCCGTTGCCGGCGGGGTATTGTACCAGCGCACCGAAGTAACTGTCATCAATAACCGCTGTTTCGTAGGGGCCGAAAACGACTTCGATGCCCAGGGGTGTGGCGCGGGTAACAAGCAGGTCGCGGGTCTGGGGAAATACGTTGTTATCCACGAAGAAACGGAACTGCTGTGCTTCATCCGTTTTGTTCACGTGGTGAAAGAACATGGTCATCGCTTCTGCGCCGGCGGTGGCTTCGTCGAGCAGCGAGGCGTTGGCGATGGGCAGGCCGGTGAGGTCGCTAACCATTGTCTGGAAGTTCAGCAGGCTTTCCAGGCGGCCCTGCGAGATCTCGGCCTGGTAGGGGGTGTACTGGGTGTACCATCCCGGGTTTTCGAAGATATTCCGCAAGATGACGCTGGGCGTTATCGTATCGTAATACCCCTGGCCAATATAGCTGCGATACACTTTATTTTTCAGCGAGATGTCTTTGAGCTCTTTCAGTAATTGCGCTTCACTAACGGCTGCAGGCACGTTGAGCGCTTCTCTCTGGCGGATCGAGGCAGGCACCGTTTGGTCGATCAGTTCTTCAAGGCTGCTCTTCCCAATGGTTTTTAAAAGCGTTTTTTCATCGTGTAAAGTACCGATATGCCGGGCGATGAACTCATTCGACTGCTGTTCAAATAGATTCATGGTGTGTGTGTTAGCCGTTTTGGATGCGCGAATTTACGATTTTACTGTTACACCCTTTCTCATCAGGTTAACCGCTAGAAAACCTTTCCTGGTAAGCGGTTATGCCGATGAGAATCAGTATCTTGCAAAAGATGGATAAAACTCTACTGTTAAACTGGGAGAAAAAAAGCAGAGAAAGACAAAAACTATATAAGCAGGTATTGGCGCAATCGGCAACCGCCCGGGTTTATAAGAAGCTGCCCGGCTACCATGAAGAGGCTTTCAGACAGATCGACTGCCTGCAATGCGCGGCCTGCTGCAAACATTATTCTCCCCGTTTCAAGACAACTGATATCCGTCGTATTGCAAAGCATCTTCGTGTAAAGGAAAGTGTATTCATCGATACCTATTTGCGGCTCGACGAAGAGGGCGACTATGTGGTAAAGAGCAGTCCGTGTCCCTTCCTGCAGACCGATAATACCTGCGGCATCTATGACGAACGGCCGTCTGACTGCGCGCGCTTCCCTTATACCGATGAAGATGTGCTGATCAAACGGGCGCAGATTACCTTAAAGAACAGCAGCTTTTGCCCGGCTGTATATTATGTACTTGAAAAATTGATCGAAAACAAATAGCCTATGGCCCATCTCCCGAAGCTCATTGAAGACCTGGCGCTGATTCTGCTGGCGGCAGGTGTTACCACCCTCTTATTCCGTAAGCTCAAACAACCCCTGGTACTGGGATATATTATTGCAGGTTTCCTTGTAGGGCCGCATACCCATATCATGCCCACGGTGGTTGACACCGACAACATTAATGTGCTGGCTGAAATCGGGGTTATTTTTTTACTGTTCAGCCTGGGTCTCGAATTCAGCTTTAAAAAGCTGGCAAGGGTAGGAGGCGCCGCCAGCGTCACAGCCATTGTGAAAGTGGTGGGTATACTGGGCTTGGGGTATATGGCGGGTCAATGGATGGGTTGGTCGTCGATGGATTCGATTTTCCTGGGTGGTATTCTTTGCATCTCTTCCACCACCATTGTTATACGGGCGCTGGAAGAGCTGGGTCTGAAGAACAAACAGTTTGCGCGCATTGTTTTCGGCTCGCTGATCATCGAAGACCTGGTGGCCATCCTGTTGCTGGTATTGCTTTCCACCCTGGCGGTGAGCCGGCAGTTTGCCGGTATGGAGATGTTATTGTCGGTGGGAAAGCTGATCTTCTTTTTATCGCTCTGGTTCTTGTCAGGCATTTTCATTTTGCCCACCATTTTGAAGAAAGCGAAAAAGCTGCTGAACGACGAAATATTGCTGATTGTATCGCTGGCGCTCTGCCTCGGGCTGGTAGTGCTGGCCACCCATACCGGCTTCTCGGCGGCCCTGGGCGCTTTTGTCATGGGTTCTATCCTCGCTGAAACCACGCTTGCCGAACGGATCGAGCATTTGATA
>JAKPBL010000532.1 GCA_029778965.1 Bacteroidota bacterium | reverse complement strand
TTCCTGGTTTATAACCGCCAGGGACAAAAAGTGTTTGAGTCGAATTCATTGAAACAGGGCTGGGATGGTACATTCAATGGCATAATGCAACCGATGGACGTATATGCCTACGTACTCGATGTAGAGTTTGTTGATGGCACCCGGGCTACAAAAAAAGGCGATATTACCCTGATCCGTTAACCACGAATGCAGCACAAAATGAATCGAAAGAATAGTTACCTGCGAAACTGGACGGTGTGTTTACTGGCGCTGTTTTGCTGCGGGCAGGTGCGGGCGCAAGACCTGCATTTTTCCCAGTTCTTCAATTCGCCGTTAACGACCAATCCTGCCAATACAGGCTTTATTCCCGATGCCGATTACCGCATAGGCGCCAACTACCGCAACCAGTGGATCAACGTAATGTCGGTTCCTTACAAGACCATCAGCATTTATGGCGACGCGCAGGTATTGCGCGACAAGATCGAGAACGGCTGGCTGGGTCTGGGTGGTGTTATTCTTCGTGATGCGGCGGGCAGCGGGAACCTTACTTCAACAAAGGCATACGGCTCCATTGCGTACCACCAGATGATCGGTTATGCCAGCCTGTTATCAGCCGGGTTTAACGTAGGTTGGGCCAATAAAAGGATCGATCCCACCAAACTGAAATTTCCCGATCAGTTCAACGAAACGACCGGTTTTTTCGATGCGGGCATTCCCACCAGCGTGGTGTTTAACACCACCAGTATCAGCTATGTCGACATACAGGCGGGGATGAACTATGCTTATTTCCCTTCCGACAAATTGTACCTGAACGGCGGTTTTTCAGTACACCATATCAACCGTCCGCGTGAAACATTTTTCATGCAGTCGGGTTTCGATAACCGGCTGTCGATGCGTTATATCGGGTTTCTGAATGCCAGCGCCAAACTGAATGACCGGGTGATTGTGAACCCAATGGCATATTATTCCAACCAGGCAACATCGCACGAGCTCGTTATAGGAGGCAGCGCCAATTATAACCTGAGCGGTAACGGCGAAGTGCAGGTAATCGGCGGCGCCTACTACCGTGCCGGGGAATCTGTTATACCGCTGATCGGTTTCCAGTGGAAGCAGTTTCGCATGAGCTTCACCTATGATGTAACCACCTCGTCGCTGGCGGCCTACAACAATTCGAGAGGCGCTATTGAATTTTCTCTGCAAAAGCTGGGCTTTTATAACGAATACAATATAGACCGGCAATCACTTTGTCCGCAGTTTTGACAAAGTGCTCCTTTAAAACCAACATATGAAAAAGAACCTGTTTCTTTCCTGTGTACTGATCCTGTTAACCTGTTCTCTTTTTGCGCAGCAACCCCGACCTGAAGGGGAAGAAGAGAAAAAAGGGTTTGACCGCAGCCGTCTTTTCGTAGGCGGCAACTTCGGCCTGAGCTTCGGTGATTATACCTTCATCAATGTTTCTCCGCAGGTGGGTTACCGGTTCACCAATATGCTGGCGGCCGGTATCGGTATCAATGGACAGTACACGCAGTACAGGCAGCGGTGGGGGAACCAGACCATTTCCCGGTCGAACCTGGGCATTGCAGGCATGAATGTTTTCGGAAGGTTTTACCCGATACAACAGGCTTTTCTCCAGTTGCAGCCTGAAATGAATTATATCTGGGGAAGCACCAAGCAATACGATCCCGACCTGAAGTATTCCATCAATGGCAAGATATTGCCGAGCCTGTTGCTGGGTGCGGGTGGTGTATTGCCTATGGGAAATGCCGGGGGCCTGGTAGTGATGGTGCAGTATGACCTTTTGAATAAGAGCGGCTACCAGTCGGATCCTTCCACGCCCTATGGCAGTAAACCGTTCGTGAGTATTGGGTTTAACGTGGGGCTGGGACGTTAGGTACCCGCCTGTCACAGCCGTGCCACCAGTTCGTCTGCGTCTTCGCAAACCACCACCCGCTCATCAAGCGGGTCGTACAGGAAGCCTTCGCTTTCTGCCTTGCGGAGATAAGCGATCAGCGCATCGTAAAAGCCGCTGATGTTCAGTATGAATATCTTCTTATCGTGAATTTTGAGCTGGTTCCAGGTCAGCATTTCGAACAGCTCGTCCATCGTGCCGAAGCCACCGGGTAAAATGACGGCGGCATCGCTCCATTCATACATCATTTTTTTCCGGGTGTGCATATCCGGTACAACGACCAGCTCCGTAAGTTCCTTGTGCTCCTGTTCCCATTCTGTAAGCACCCGGGGAATGATGCCGCGGGCCTTGCCGCCGGCATCGATCACTGCATCGGCGATGGCGCCCATCAGTCCTTTTTTGCCGCCACCGTAAATGAGTGTAATGCCTTTTTCAGCCAGTAAATGACCCAGCCGGGTGGTTTGTGACATAAACAAAGAATCCCTGCCGCTATTGGATCCGCAGAAAACAGCGATCGATCGAATCTTCATATTATTGACTAAAGTAGCTATTTTACAGGGAAATCGACTGGCATGTCTCCCGCACTTCTGTTCAGCTTTGTAATCGCTTATTTTCTGCTGCTGCTGGCTGTGGCCTATTTTACTTCCCGCAACTCCAACAACGATACTTTTTTCATTGGCAATAAGAACAGCAACTGGATGCTGGTGGCCTTCGGCATGATAGGTACTTCGTTGTCGGGTGTAACATTCGTAAGCGTGCCGGGCGGGGTGGGCGATTTTGCGGGAGGTGGCTTTAAGGGGTTTGCTTACATGCAGGTGGCCATCGGCTACCTTATTGGTTATGCCGTGATCGCATTTGTGCTGCTGCCGCTGTATTACCGGCTCAACCTCACCTCCATTTACAACTATCTCCAGCACAGGTTCGGAAACATCGCCTATAAAACAGGCGCCCTCTTTTTTATCATCAGTCGTACCGCCGGCGCCACGGCAAGGCTGTACCTGGTAATAAATATTCTCCAGTTTTTCATTCTCGATAAGATGGGAGTGCCGTTTGTTGTTACCACGGCATTTATTTTATTGATGATATTGCTGTACACGTTCGAGGGAGGGGTAAAAACAATCGTGTACACCGATACGCTTCAGACCACGCTTATGGTGGCGGGACTGATCGTTTGTGTTATCTATATCCTGCAGCACCTGCATCTGGGTGGCATGGAGGCGCTTTCTCAAATGAGGGAGAGTGGCTACCTGACGGTGTTCAATACAGACGTTAACAGTAAAGGGTTTTTTCTGAAACAGATCGTGGGCGGCGCCTTTATTACCATTGCCATGACGGGGCTTGACCAGGAAATGATGCAGAAGAACATCAGTGTAAAACGGCTGGCCGATTCCCAGAAAAACGTGATGACCATGGCTATTGTGATGTTCGGTGTGCTTTTCCTGTTCCTGATGCTGGGCGGGCTGCTGTACATGTTTGTATTATCAAAAGGCGGTATGTATACAGATTTGGCCGGCGAGGCCGGTGCGGTGAAGGCATTGCTGGTGCCAGACCCTGCCAATGCCAGCCAGACGATCAATGTGATCGGCGACAAAATATTTCCGTCGGTGGCTATGAATTTTTTACCATCGTCGATTGCCATCATGTTCATTATAGCGCTTATCTCCGCCTTATTTCCCAGCGCCGACGGTGCGCTTACCGCCCTGACTTCTTCGTTCTGCATTGATATACTCGGATTGCAGAAAAGAACCGATATGAACGAAAAGGCAAAAAAGCGTACCCGGCTGTCCGTTCACTTTTCTTTTGCCCTGGTCTTCCTCATTTGCATTATCATTTTTCACATTATCAATAATAACAGCATTATTGATGTGATACTGGACCTTGCAGGCTATACCTATGGGCCATTGCTGGGTTTGTTCGCTTTTGGCATATTCACCCGGCGGCAGCTACCCGATAGCTATGCGATTACCGCCATTGCCCTTATTGCGCCGGCCTTGTGTTATGTCATCAGCCGGAACGCCGCCGATTGGTTTGGCGGCTTCCAGATCGGCATCGAGCTATTGCTGCTCAATGGACTGCTTACCTGGACAGGCCTGTTTCTGCTCTCAAAAAAAGAGGTGGCCGTATAAACTAATCGGCGAAAAAATACGTTCCTGTTATTGCAGATAATACGATGCCATCCGCTTTGCTGCGGGTGGCATCTTCGTCTTGAACCTTAAAACCATGCTTTATGAATGACACGATCCGTATGACCAAGCAGCGCCGTTGGAGTGAATCCAAAGCCCACTCCAGTTGGCAGATATTCAAGATCATGGCTGAATTCGTAGACGGATTTGAAGCGCTGGCGAAGATCGGGCCCTGTATCTCCATATTCGGATCGGCCCGCACGCAGCCGGGGCACGAAGCCTACGAACTCACCGTCGATATCGCACAGCGGCTGGCGGGTGAGGGATTTGGCATCATCTCGGGCGGAGGTCCGGGTATTATGGAAGCAGCCAATAAAGGGGCGCAACTGGGCGGCGGCAAGTCGGTGGGGCTCAATATCGAGCTCCCTTTCGAACAGCAGGCCAACCCATACATCGACCGCGATTCCAACCTCCATTTTGAATATTTCTTTGTTCGCAAAACCATGTTCACCAAATATTCGCAGGCTTTCGTGATGCTGCCCGGCGGTTTCGGCACCATGGACGAGTTCTTTGAAGTGGCCACCCTTACGCAAACCGGCAAGATGTCGGCGGTGCCGCTGATACTGGTAGGATCAGCTTACTGGAAAGGGCTGATGGACTGGCTGAAATCGACCATGCTCACGGAAGAATATATTTCGGCTGTTGACCTCGAGCTGTTGAAAGTGGTTGATACGGCCGAGGAAGTGGCCGAAGAACTTTTGCAATTTTATAGCCGTAATCCGCTCCAGCCTAATTTTTAATTGGTGTAATTTCGCCGCAAATCCAGCCAGTGGAGTTCCTTGCGCCTGTTATAGAAGAGTATGCAGAAAGGTACAGCTCGCCAGAACCGGCGCTGCTGGGCGCCCTTGCTGCCCATACACGATCGGTTCACCCCGAGTCGCATATGCTGAGCGGCCACCTGCAGGGGCGGTTTCTTGCCCTGGTCAGCCGACTGATGCAGCCCCGCTTCGTGCTGGAGATAGGCACTTTTACCGGTTACAGTGCCATTTGCCTGGCGGAAGGCCTTGCGGCCGACGGGCAACTGCACACCATCGAACTGCGGGCGGAGGAGCAGGAAACCGCAAAGCATTATTTTCAGCAGGCAGAACAAGCAGACCGGCTTTTCCTGCATGCCGGCGATGCCGCGGCCATTATTCCTTCGCTGCCTTTTACCTGGGACCTGGTGTTTATCGATGCCGATAAAACAGGATACCTGAACTACTATGAACTGGTGAAGCCACGGGTTCGCCGCGGGGGGCTGATCATTGCCGACAATGTTCTCTTTCACGGTAAGGTGCTGGAACAACCGGTTACCGGCAAGTCGGCCAAAGCCATCCAGGCATTTAACGACCACGTATCGAACGATAGTAGCGTGGAGCGGCTGTTGCTGCCATTGCGCGACGGACTGCTCCTGATCCAAAAAAAATAACCAATGATCCGGAAAACCATTTTTGTTTTTTTTGTTTCGCTTTGCGCCAGGGCCGTACCGGCGCAGCCTGCGGATGTCATTAATGAATACATTAATACCTACCGCGTTCTGGCGATCGAAGAAATGAAACGCGTTGGCGTACCTGCTTCCATTACCCTCGCGCAGGGTATACTCGAAACCGAGGCGGGCAGAAGCGAACTGGTGCGTAAATCGAACAATCATTTCGGCATTAAATGCAAATCGGCCTGGGCAGGCGATAAAGTCTATCACGACGATGACGAAGCGGGCGAATGCTTCAGAAGCTATGACGACCCCGCCACTTCTTACCGCGATCATTCCGACTTTCTCCGAACAGGCGCCCGTTACGCTTTTCTTTTTAATCTTTCACCCACCGATTACAAGGGCTGGGCACACGGCCTGAAAAAAGCCGGTTATGCCACCAATATCCGCTACCCGCAGATACTGATAAGGCTGATCGAAACGTATAACCTGCAGCAATATACATTGATTGCCCTGGGTAAATTACCGCCCCTGGCCGATGCACCGGTGCTGGTTGCCGCAGCGCTACGGAATGAACAGCCAGTGGCGCCGCCCCCGGTCAGCTACCCGGAAGGCACGTTCAGCATCAATGAAACGAAAGTTTGTTTTGTACGCGGCGGCAGCTCGCTGCTGGCGGTGGCAGAGAACAACGATATAAGCCTCGCCCGTCTGCTGGAGTTCAACGATATGACGCCCGGCGAAGGCGATATTCTTATGGAAGACCAGTTGGTCTTTCTGCAACGGAAAAGAAAAACAGGCGCTGCCCTTTTTCACCAGGTGCAGCCCGAGGAAAATATGTACGATATTGCCCAGGCGGAAGGTATAAGATATGAATCCGTCCTCGAGCTGAATAACCTTCGGCCCGGCGAAGAGCCTGCCGTAGGCGAGCGAATATACCTGAAAGAAAGAAACCCGGCGAAGCCGCAACTGGCAGCGGCCGGCGTTGCGCAGGCGCGCGGCGAGACGCCTGTAATGACCGGTAACGGTAACGCATACACGACGCATACCGTGCAGGTGCGGGAAACGCTGTTCAGCATCTGTAAAAAATACAATGTCACCGAACAGCAGCTAAAGAACTGGAACCGGCTCACCGGCACCCATCTTCGCCAGGGCCAGCAACTGATCATTTATACCAACTGATATGCAGTTAACCACCGTTATAGACAAGCAATTTGAACCCTACCTGACGGCAGCGGAGCTGGATAAATGTGTGGAACGCATGGCAGGTGAGATCAGCCGCGATTATGCCGGCAAGAAGCCGCTTTTTATCGCCATACTTAACGGTTCTTTTATTTTTGCGGCCGACCTGTTCAAAAAGATCAGCATCGACGTGGAAATATGCTTTATCAAGCTGGCCTCGTACAAGGGCACCAAATCGACCGGTCAGGTTATCACGGCCATCGGGCTGGATACAGATATCCATAACCGGCATGTGATTGTGCTGGAAGATATCATTGATACCGGCCGCACCATGCACGAGTTTTTGCCGCAACTGCAGCACCAGCAGCCTGCCTCGCTCGAACTGGCCGTGCTGCTGCATAAGCCCGAAGCTGCCGTTTATCCCATCGGTATCAAATACCTGGGATTTCGCATCCCGGATAAATTCGTGGTCGGCTACGGTCTTGATTATGACGGTTATGGCCGGAATATCCCCGAATTACTCCGGCTGCGGGAGCCCTGATTTTCACCCGGCTAAGCCCTTGACAATGAAGGGCAGAATCGGTAACTTTCGACCGGAAACCATCCCCACCTGAAAACTGTTATTGCCATAATACTGCTGGCATCGGCCCCTTTTGTGTTGCAGGCGCAGCATTTTTACCGCGGACTGATCAAGGATTCGACCGACAAGCCACTGCCGAATGTGAAGATGTTATTTCATTCGTCAGGGTATATCTATTATTCGGGCGCTTCCGGCGGGTTCGGCATCACTACCAATAACGAAAAAGATTCGGTAACCCTTAGTTACGAAGGGTATAAAACGCAACGGGTATTGTTCGACACCCGGCGGGAAAATGTATTTATACTGCAACCGGTGGCTGCCATGCCGCTAACCAAAGAAGGCCGGCTGGCTTCGGCTATCCGCGGTCTGAGAACGGGTGAAAAAACTTCCTCTTCCGTTGGAGGCGAAACCTATAACAGCACCCGGGAAAACGAATTCATGAATGCAAAGGGATATCCTGATATCGATTTTGCGATCAATACCGATAAGGCATCGTATAGCAATATCCGCCGCTTTCTCAATATGGCCAGTACGGTGCCGCCCGATGCGGTGCGTATCGAGGAAATGCTCAATTATTTCGACCTTGAATATGAGCCGCCCGACAGCGGGCAGGATTTTAAATTGTCGTCGCGCCTCAGCAGTTGTCCCTGGAATAAAACGAACGACCTTCTTTTCCTGAAGGCCAGCGCCCGCAAACTGGACCTCGACAAGATACCCGCCAGTAACCTCGTTTTCCTGATCGATGTATCGGGCTCGATGGATATGCCCAACCGGTTGCCGCTGCTGCAATCGGCCTTCAAGCTCATGGTCAATAACCTGCGACCCATCGATACGGTGTCGATCGTGGTGTATGGCGGGGCGGCAGGCATCTGGCTGTATCCCACCTCGGGCGCTGAAAAAGAGAAGATCATCCGCTCCATTGAAGAACTTAACCCCGGGGGCGCTACCGCCGGCGAGGCCGGTATACGGGTAGCCTACCGGCTTGCCCAAAGCAAATACATTGCCCAGGGAAACAATCGTGTTATCCTGGCTACCGACGGCGATTTCAACATAGGGCAAACGTCGGAAGAAGAGCTGGAGTTCCTGATCACCGAACAGCGGCAGAAGGGCATATACCTCACCTGCCTGGGGGTGGGAATGGGAAACTATAAAGACAGCAAACTGGAAGTGCTGGCAAAGAAAGGCAATGGCAATTTTGCCTATATCGACAATGAAAAAGAAGCGGAGAAGGTACTGGTGAAAGAGCTGACCCAAACCATGTATGCCGTTGCCGACGATGCCTTGCTGCATGTTCGCTTCCACGACGATGCGCTGAAAACATACCGGCTGATCGGTTATGATAACAAGATAGCTGCTATCCAGGATACCAGCAGCCGGCTCGAAGGCGGTGAATTGGGATCAGGTCATACATTGATGGCCGTATTTGAAGTGGAGCGAAGAGACAGTGCCATGGCCCCCGTCGGTACCGGCCCGTTGCTGGCCGATGTGGAACTGGGATATAAAACCGGCAGCGATACCACCCGCAAATACTGCCGCCTGAGAATAGACACTACGGCCACGCCTTTTCATGAGCTTCCGCGGATGTACAAATTCTCTGCGGGACTGGTGTTGTTCGGCGCGCTGTTAAGGGAGTCGACCTATGTCAGAGATGCAAG
>JAKPBL010000530.1 GCA_029778965.1 Bacteroidota bacterium | reverse complement strand
GACTGGGGCGTTGATTTTGCCGCCTGGTGCAGCTACAAATACCTCAACAGCGGGCCGGGTAGCGTAGCCGGCGCCTTTGTGCATCAACGCCATCTACAGTCTACCGATCTGCCCATGTTTGCGGGCTGGTGGGGACATGATAAAACCACACGTTTTTTGATGGACAGCACTTTTGTGCCGATGCCTACCGCCGAGCGCTGGCAAATGAGTAACGCCCCGGTGCTGAGCATGGCGGCCTGCAGGGCCAGCCTCGATATTTTCGATGAGGTGGGCATGCCGGCCCTGGTGCGCAAAAGCCAGCAGCTTACGGCCTGGCTGGAGTTCGTTGTACAGCAGGTGAATGCAAAGAAGAGCGATTGCCTGCAGATCATTACGCCCAAAGAGAACCGCGGCTGCCAGATCAGCATTGTGGCCCACGGCTATGGCAAGCGCTTATATAACGAATTGATTGAAAATGGCGTGATCCCCGACTGGCGCGAACCGAACGTGATCCGCTGCGCGCCTGTGCCCTTGTACAACTCTTTTGAAGATGTGTATCGCTTCGGGGAGATCCTCACGCAACTGCTGTAAGACGGGCCGGTAACCACATCGGACAACAAAAAAAGGTCGCCCTTACGAGCGACCTTTTTCTATTTCTATTGGATAAACTTAAGCTGTAGCCTTTTGGCCTTTCAGCACCGCAGCCATGGTTTTGCCGATCTCGGCAGGGCTTTCGCACACGTGCAGGCCACATTCGCGCATGATCGCCATTTTGGCCTGGGCTGTATCGTCGGCGCCGCCTACAATGGCCCCGGCGTGACCCATGGTGCGTCCTTTAGGTGCAGTTTGGCCGGCAATGAATCCAACCACCGGTTTCTTATTTCCGTTGGCCTTTATCCAGCGTGCGGCATCTGCTTCGTAGCTACCGCCGATCTCACCGATCATCACAATAGCATCGGTATCCGGATCGTTCATCAGCAATTCCACCGCATCCTTGGTTGGTGTGCCAATGATGGGGTCGCCGCCGATGCCAATAGCAGTAGATACGCCGAGCCCGGCCTTAGCGATCTGGTCGGCAGCCTCGTAAGTAAGCGTACCGCTTTTGGATACAATGCCTACGCGGCCTTTTTTGAATACGAAACCAGGCATAATGCCCACTTTGGCCTCGCCGGCAGAAATCACACCCGGGCAGTTAGGGCCTATCAGGCGGCAATTTTTGCCCTTGAGATATTCTTTGGCATAGATCATGTCCTTTACAGGAATGCCTTCGGTAATGCAAACAACAAGCCGGATGCCGGCGTCAGCGGCTTCCATAATGGCGTCGGCCGCAAATGGAGCCGGTACAAAAATGATCGACACATCGGCGCCTGCCTTTTGAACTGCTTCAGCCACGGTGTTGAATACAGGACGGTCCAGGTGCATAGTACCACCTTTGCCGGGGGTAACACCACCTACCACATTGGTCCCGAACTCAATCATCTGCGTCGCATGAAAAGTGCCTTCGCCGCCGGTAAAACCCTGTACGATCACTTTTGAACTCTTGTTTACTAATACTGACATATAAAACGAAATTTTGAGCAACGAATATAGTCACTAATTTGAATTTAAGCAAAGCCATAGGTCGTCATAAATTGCGCGGCCTGGATTGCAGGGCTGGCTGAAAAGCCCTATTTTCAGCCTTTTTTAGCCTGCAAGATTGTATCGAAATATATACTGATGGCGCTGCCAGCGGCAACCCGGGGCCTGGCGGTTTTGGTGTGGTGCTCAAATTCCGGCAACACCGCAAAGAGATCAGCGGCGGCTATCGGCGCACCACCAACAACCGCATGGAACTGCTGGCCGTGATTGTTGCGCTCGAGAGCATTACGGATGTCAGCCTGCCCGTATGTGTTTATTCTGACAGCAAGTACGTGGTAGATGCCATCAACCTGAAATGGGTGCATGGCTGGAGCCGAACCGGTTTCAAAAACAAGGCCAATCCTGACCTGTGGCAGCGCTTTCTCCGCATCTACGACCCGCAACGTCACCGGTTTGAATGGGTAAAAGGCCATGCGTCGAATGTAGAGAACAACCGCTGTGACGCATTAGCGGTTGCGGCATCCAAACAGCCCAACCTGCCCGAAGACCTGGGTTATGGCAAATAACCGGCTTACTTGGCCGTATTGTCTAAGTACACATGGCCCTGGCGCCAGTAATCCACCGCGGTATACCAGTATTCTTTGTAAAACTGCGAGCGTTGCAGCAGGTAGTCGTTGTCGCTGAACGGACTGTCGGTTTTTTTGAACACATACCGCTGCGCCGAAGGACTGCCCTCGCTGCCGTAGATCCAGATCTCCTCATCGACGCTGCGGTAGCTGATGTCCGGGGGACCAAGCACAATGTACATCATACCGCGGTCGCTTTTCCATCCCTGTACGTAGCTGATGAAGGA
>JAKPBL010000522.1 GCA_029778965.1 Bacteroidota bacterium | reverse complement strand
CACTTCGGCCCGCTTGCTTTCGCAAACGGTTTCCGGAGTGTTTTTTTATCGAAAAAGTTTACTTGTCATTTTTTCCTATCCAAAGACGGTCGCCCGCATCGTTTACCCGGTACCCGATTTTATTAAATGTGGCGATCCTGTTCATTACTTCTTCCAGCGTTTCTCCTTTTATGATCGTGCCTGAAAAGCGAACCGAGCCGGTTACGGCAGTGTCCATATCAAACTTTACCGCGTATAGTTTCTCCACCAGTTGCAGGGCTTCGTCGAGGCGCACATTATCGAGCGTCAACTCTTCGGGCTCCGGATTTTCTTTACCGGGCCGAACCACTGAGCGATGCGGGGTGGCGTTCGATTTATCAAACCTCATTTTTTCCGCCGGCGCCAGGTATCCCAACAATGCCTGGTTTGCTTCCACTTTCACTTTACCGCGTGTTACGATCACGCTGTTGTCTTTTTCGGCAGGCCAGGCGCGAATATGAAACGCTGTTCCCAGCACCGTAACGTTCAGTTTGTCCGACTTTACCTGGAAGCTGCTTCCTTCCCGGTGGGTAACGTCGAAAAAAGCGGCGCCCGTGAGCCGGATTACCCGCGGCTGGTGCGGCACAAAAGAAGCAGGGTATTCCAACTTGCTGCCGGCTTCCAGTATCACAAGGCTGCTGTCGGGCAGGCGCAGGTATTCGCGACCGGCAGCTATTATCAGTTGGTGCGGGGTCACTGTCGCCACGGGCAGATCTTCGCGGGTGGCCGGACGGTGCAGCAGCCACCAGCCCGTTGCCATTACCAGTAACACTGCCGCCGCGGCCGGCAGCCATCTCCGCCGCAACAGGATATGTTTCGGCGTTGGTGGTGCTGCAACGGCATCAATGCGGAAGTCGACGGCGCCCCTGATCTCGTTTTCCAACGACTGCAACGCTGCTTCGTTCAGGCCGGTCAAGCCGTCCTGTTCCGATTCCAGCCGGTCGTAATACGCATGCAGCAACGCCAGCTCTTCTTCGGTGATCTGTCCTTTCCTGTATTTATCAACTAACGCTTCCAGGGTAGCCCTCATCGTCTGAAACTTTACCTATAATCAAATGATGCCTGCGAGCAGCAATTATCCCATCTGCTGCAAAAAAAAATTAAAAAAAAGAGGCGGTAACAAATAATGCGCCCAACACGAAAAGCTGCAGCAGCGCCACCCTGAGCTTGTCGACCGCCTTCCCCAACTGGTTTTGCACCGTCTTTTGCGTAAGGCCCATTTTCAGGGCGATATCGCGCGTGTTCAGCTCTTCATTATAGCGCAGCCGGAATATCTCCTGCCGTTTCGGCGGCAGGCTCGATACCAGCTTTTCAAAAGAATGGTAAAACTCCTTTCGTTGCAGGGCGGTAGGATCGTTGCTTAACAGGTTGTCGAAAATGCGGTCGGCAGGATCAAGAAAGGCTTCTCTGTTTCTTTTGGCGCGCAGCGATTGCAGTACGCGGTTTCTCACAGAAACATGCAGGTAAGCCGGCAGGTTGGCTATCACCTGCTGCCGGTTCACCCAGAGATATACGAAAATGTCTTGTACGATGTCTTTGGCGGCAACCGGGTCTTTCAATCTTTTGAAAGCCTTATCGTACATCCACGCCCAATACTTTCCGAACAGAACATTGAATGCTTCCCGGTCGTCGTTCCGCATTCGTTC
>JAKPBL010000520.1 GCA_029778965.1 Bacteroidota bacterium | reverse complement strand
TGAAGCAGTTCGGCCGGAACGAAAATTCGCCCGGTACCCAGATCCGTTCGTTGCTGGGGGTTGGTATCACCACCAAATTCTAGTCATCCCGACCGAATCCTGTATTTTCGCGCCATGGCGGCGAACCAGATAAGTTATCAGATAAGGCTCCCTCAATTTGAGGGGCCTTTTGATCTTTTACTGTTCTTTATAGAGCGGGATGAGTTGGATATTTACAATATCCCCATCACCCGCATCATCAACGACTTCCTGACCTATATACACGGCGAAGAGCAACTGAACATCGAATTGTCGAGCGAGTTTATCCTGTTCGTCAGCACCCTGATGCGCATCAAGGCGAAAATGCTATTGCCGCGCAAAGAGCTCGACGCTGAAGGCAATGAGATCGATCCGCGCCAGGAGCTGGTCGATAAGTTGCTTGAATACAGGAAATACAAGCAGGCCGCCGCCGAATTAACCGATATGGAAGCGGTGCGCATGCTGATGGTGAAGCGGGGCAATGTCAACCGCGAGCTTGGCGCCATTGGTGAAGAAAGCGCTGAAGGCACCGAGATACAGCAGATCACGCTGTTCAAGCTGATGAAGGCTTTTGAGCGGGTGATGCAAAAGGTGTACGACCGCAACAACAAGCCGGTGCATACCGTAGTGCAGTACAACTATACCATGGAGCAGAGCCGGGAGGCAGTGCTCGACCAGTGCCGCACGCAAAAGACCCTCAGCTTCGAAAAGCTTTTCGAAGCCTGTGAGAACCGCATCCATGCCATCTTCACTTTTCTTAGCATGCTGGAGCTGGTGCAGCAGAAATACATGAAAATCATGATCGGCGAGGGCCGGAACAATTTCCTGGTTGAATGGAACGATGAACGGGAAGAAGAGCCTTCCGATTTCCTGTTCCCGGCCGAATAAGCTTCTTATCAGTTGGCGGAAGCCAGTGTTGCGTCGTTCTCTTCGTAGATATACAGCATGATCGGTTTCCTGCGCGCCTGGATGAGTTGGTCCAGCTTCTTCAGCATGGCCGGCGACACGGCCGGGCAGCCATCGCTCTGGGCAATCTGGCCGGGCGCCACTTCTTCGTCGGGAATGCTTTGGGCAGAATGTAATACGATGGCGCGCTCAGCCGCCTTATTGTTGGAGGAATCGAGCCCGTATAGGCGGTACGATTTGCCGAACTGCCCGTTGTAGCTGGAACCGATCCTGTACCGGCCCAGTGAGGTGCAACCGCTGCCGGGCTGGTTGGAATACTGCCGTCCGGTTAACCAGTTCAAATTGCAGCGACCATGCGATACCAATCCCGATAGCACCACCGAGTCTTTGGCATAGTCATATACATAAAAACGTTTTTTGCCCGACGGACGGGTCATATCAACCAGGAAAAACAGTTGATTGTCCATGCCGTGCGTAGCCGTAAACGGCTGAAGCGAAGCGGCGCGCAGGCGCAGGTTATAGGTGAGGATAGCTTCGGGAGACGTCTCATCGGCCGATCGTAGATTTCCGAAGCTCAACAATATGGCTAGGATACTCCACTGTAACATAGGTGCTGGATTTTATACCGGTACGTAAAACGCAGCTTTTTAGTATGCAACGAGTGTTAAAATTATTGAAGAATCTTTACAGCTACTTTATCTACCATCATTTCTTTCAATGCATCGGCAATGGCGGCACTATCGTAGTGGGTTTCACGAAGTAATTCCTTCACAGTGCCATGCTCGATAATACGATCGGGTATGCCAAGTAGTTTTACGATGGGGCTGTACTGGTGCCGGGCCATGAACTCAAGTACTGCCGACCCGAAGCCGCCCATCACGGTGCCGTCTTCAACAGTAATGATCCGGCTGTACTGCTTTGCGATGCGGTGCAACAGTTCTTCGTCGAGTGGCTTGGCAAACCGCATATCGTAGTGACCGGCATTGATGCCATAGGCTTTTACCTCGCGAATGGCGGCTGCGGCAAAATTGCCCGGGTGGCCGAACGACAACACCGCAATGTCTTCGCCTTTTTTCAGCTCTCGGCCCTTGCCGATCTCTACTTCTTCAAGTGGCTTGCGCCACTCGGCCATCACACCTTCACCGCGGGGATACCTGATCACCATCGGGAAATCGGTTTTAGGCAACTGCGCCGTATACATCAGGTTGCGCAGTTCCGCTTCGTTCATGGGCGCGCTGACCACCATGTTCGGGATGCACCGCATATAGGCGATGTCGTAGGCGCCGTGGTGGGTGGGGCCGTCTTCACCTACCAGTCCCGCGCGGTCGAGGCAGAACACAACGGGCAACTGCTGGATGGCCACATCGTGCACCACCTGGTCAAAGGCCCGTTGCATGAACGAAGAATAAATATTGCAATACACTTTCAGTCCCTGGGTAGCCATGCCCGCGCTGACCGTAACGGCATGCTGCTCGCAGATGCCTACATCGATGGCTCGTTCGGGCATTTTATCCATCATGATCTTCATGGATGAGCCCGATGGCATGGCCGGGGTAACACCAAATACCAGGGGATTGGCTTCGGCCAGTTCCAGCAGGGTATGCCCGAATACATCCTGGTATTTGGGTGGCTGTGGCCGGTCGTATTTCTTTTTATAGATCTCGCCCGTGATCTTATCGAACAGGCCCGGGGCATGCCATTTGGTCTGGTCTTTTTCGGCCAGGGCATATCCTTTTCCCTTTACCGTGATCACGTGCAGCAGCTTGGGGCCGGGAATATTGCGCAGGTCCTGCAGGGTGTCGACCAGCTTGGTGATATTATGTCCGTCGATCGGGCCGAAATAACGGATGTTCAATGCCTCGAACAGGTTGCTGCTTTTGCTGATAGCGCCCTTGATCGAATGCTCCAGCTTGCTGGCCATGTCGCGGGTGAATTTTTTGCCCACCGGCAGTTTGCCCAGCAGCTTCCACACATCGTCTTTGAACTTGTTGTAGGTCTGCGAGGTGGTAATATCGGTCAGGTATTCTTTCAGCGCGCCCACATTGGGGTCGATGCTCATGCAGTTGTCGTTCAGGATGATGAGCATGTCGGCATCGGCCACGCCCGCGTGGTTCATGGCCTCGAAAGCCATACCCGCCGTCATGGAGCCATCCCCGATCACAGCCACCGATTTCCGGTCTTCGCCCTTGTATTTGGCGGCTATGGCCATGCCGAGGGCGGCCGATATAGAGGTGGACGAATGGCCCACGCCAAAAGTATCATATTCGCTTTCCGCTCTTTTGGGGAAGCCGCTGATGCCGTGGTATTTGCGGTTGGTGGGGAAAACATCGCGCCGGCCGGTCAGTATCTTATGGCCGTAAGCCTGGTGGCCCACATCCCATACCAATTGATCGTAAGGTGTATTATACACGTAATGAAGGGCGGTAGTCAGTTCTACCACACCCAGGCTGGCCGCGAAATGGCCGCCATGTACACTTACCACATCGATAATGAACTGCCGAAGCTCGTCGCACACCTGGTGCAACTGCTCTTTTCCCAGCTTTTTAAGGTCGGCGGGTGAGCCGATCTGCTGTAAGAGCGGTCCGGGTTTTATTTCCATGTAGTTAATAGGTAAGTTGATCAAAGATAATAATAAGAGCGGGATTGGACCGGTTTTCCGGCTTTTTCGCCTTTAATACAAAACAGTATATTCGGTCAAATGCAAACAACTAGATTTGGACATGCTTCCCCGTGGTACTAAATATTACTGGCTCTGCCAGGTATCGGGCTGGTTATTCGTGGTTTGCTCCATGCTGATCATTGCTTTTTCGATGACGCCCAGTCATATCGATGGAAAGTTTATGATAAAACTGTTGCTGATGTTCGCCTCGGGTATCGTCAGCACGCATTTGTTGCGGGCGGTGATCAAAAAAAGCGGCATGCTGCTGCTGCCGGTGGAAAAGCTGATACCCCGTATGGTGGTGGCCGTAGTGGTAACTTCCGTACTCTGCAGCGCGCTGTATCTTTTTTTGAGCTTCGCGTTCAACCTGCAATCCGACAACCCGCGCAAGCTGGATATAGGCACCCGGCTTACCGCAGCCACGCTTGACCTGGGGCTGTTCATCATTCCCTGGACGCTGATCTATTACATGTACCATTATGTGGCCAAGAGCCGCAAGCAGGAAGTCGATACCCTTAAGCTGGAGGCGATGGTAAAAGAGCTGGAGCTGAAGACCATCAAGGCCCATATCAACCCGCATTTTATTTTCAACGCCCTGAACGGCATCCGTGCGTTGATCGATGAAAACCCTGAACGGGCCCGTACGGCGGTGACCGAGCTCAGCAATATTTTACGCAGCAGCATGCAGTCGGAGAAATCGGAAACCGTCCCGCTGGAGAAAGAGCTGAATATCGTGCGCGATTACCTGGCGCTGGAGCATATTCGTTTTGAAGATCGCCTGCAGGTGGAGTACGAGGTGGATGAAGATACGCTCGACCTGCCGGTGCCACCGATGATGTTGCAAACCCTGGTGGAAAATGCCATCAAGCACGGCATCGGCAAGCAGATGACCGGCGGAGTGGTGCGGATCATTTCCGACTACCACGACAACTACCATGAGCTGATGGTGCAGAACACGGGCCGCCTGAACGGCCAGGCTGCCATACAGGAGACCGACGGCTTCGGCATCAGCAGT
>JAKPBL010000514.1 GCA_029778965.1 Bacteroidota bacterium | reverse complement strand
CCTTTTTTCGGTCAATCAATGCTCATTAAAGAGCCCGAGACAGTACCGGGAGAACAGGGCGATGTCGGCTGCCAGCAGGAGGCCGAGGAGAATGAGTATTGCCAGCGGGCTGTGCTGCTGCAGCTTTTCCAGGAAAACATAACCAATGCCCATCAGCAAAAAGGTGTGTAGCAATAGTTTCAATAAGCGTTTACTGTTCATAGCGGTGGCGTTAAAAAGGAGTGGGCCGTATAGACATACAGCCCGTAACCAAACCTTGTGCTTGAAATTATGATAAATCCTTATGTAGCCATTCCTTCAAATCCAGGCCGCCTGAAGGGGGCCGCGTGTTGTTGATGAAATAAAGCTACGGTGCGGTGGCGGGGTGGCGCGATGCGAATAGCCCGGGCAGGGCGGCGGGTCGGTGAAACGGCAAAATCGGTCGCTGAAGCCCTATAATACGTTGAGGCGTTTGTTGAGCGTGGCGCGGTAAGCGTCGGCAACGGGGATGGCATTTCCCTGGATCACCAGGTCGCCGTCGCGCAGGGAGTCTACCTTATCGATGGCGGCGATGAATGAGCGATGCGTTCTTAAAAATCGGTCGGCCGGCAGGCGTTCTTCCACGGCTTTGAGGGTGGTATGCACTACGTAGGTTTTCCGGGGTGTATGAAGTTTGACGAAATCGCCCATGGCCTCGGCGAACAGGAGGTCGTCGAGCGGAAGTCGCCGGATGATATTGGAGTCGCGTATAAACAGGAAGCTGTCGTGCTGGCTGACCGGCGATTCGGGACGGGTGCTGTTAAGAATGGACCGGGCGCGGTCGATGGCCTGGAGAAAGCGGGCGGGGGTAACAGGTTTAACGATATAGTCGGCTACCGCCAGTTCGAACGCTTCCACCGCGTATTCTTTTTTGGAGGTGGTGAAAATAACGATGGGCGATTGGTTCACGAGGCGCCGGGTCAGCTCGATACCGTTCATGCCGGGCATTTCGATATCGAGCAGCAGAATATCGACCGGGTTTTCCTGCAGAAAATTATAGGCATCGAGCGCATTGGCACAGTCGCCCGCCACGGTCAGGTCTTTTACCTGGCCGGCCAGTTGTTTGATGGTGGTGCGGGCCACTTTGTTATCGTCGACGATGAGACAGGTCATGGCGTAAAAATACTGGGCATTTACCAAATTAAGTAGTTTTGACGAATGATCACGGCAACCGAATGGCCCCTTGTATCTGTGGTGGTGGCGACTTATAACGGCGGGCGTTTCCTGCGGCAGCAGATCGATAGTGTGCTGGCGCAAACCTACCCGAATCTCGAGATCATTATTACCGACGATGCGTCTGCCGATGATACACTGCAGATAGCGCAGTCTTACCAGGAGCAGCAGGCCAATATCCGGCTGCTGCGTTCAACGGTTAACCACGGTTATATCAAAAATTTTGAGCGGGGCCTGCGGGAGGCGAAAGGAGAGTATGTGGCCTTGTGCGACCAGGATGACATTTGGCTGCCTGAAAAGATCGCAGCGCTGGTGAAGGCCCTGGGCGACCACGCCCTGGTGTATTGCGATTCGGCGCTGATCGATGAGGCGGGTACTAGCCTGCACCGGAAAATGTCGGAACTGCGTCACTATATCGACTACCGTAACCCCCTGATGTATGTGATCGGCGTATGGAGCCCGGGGCATGCCATGTTGTTCAGGCGATCGTTGCTGGAGGACTGTTTTCCTTTCCCCCGGTTGGTGACCCAGGATTTCTGGCTGAGCTTTATTGCCAGTGGCCGGGGCGGCGTTCATTTTGTGGACCAGTGCCTGGTGCTTTATCGCCAGCACAGCGCCAATGCGATCGGCGGCATTAAAATGAAGCGGGGTAAAAAGCACCGGCCCTCGCGTCGTGAGCAGACAGCGGTCGCCCGTGAGCGGATGCAGCTATTGTATGACCATTGCCCTTCCCTGCCGGCTGCGGTAAAAGAGACCCTCGGGCGTTTTTTGGAGAGTTATCAAAGCTTTTCTTTCCGGAATAACTGCCTGCGGGTGGCTTTGTTTTACCGGTACCGTCATTTGTTGCATGCGTCGAAAAGGAAAGGGGAGTTTATGCAGCGGGTGTATGCGCTGAAGATGTTTTTCAAGCTGGTGTAGGTAAAGTTATTTGGCGACTATGTGCCATAGTTTGGTCTTTGCTGCGTTTGTAAAAGAAATAACAATTTCGTTTTTGACTATATAGTTTTGGCAAAGCAAAAAGTATACTGTGGTCAGGGTAGCAACGATTATAAGCCGTATCCAAACCGGATACCCTATGAACGAAGACAGGTTACAAATCAAAACAATTGGTAAAGAGGCCAGAGTTTGCTGAATCAGTTTTTTTACGGGGAAACCAAATGGAAAATGCCGGGCAACGATCCGGAAAGACAGCACCATGATAACGAGTTGAGAAAGGAAGAGCACTAATGCCGAGCCTGTACTTTGCAAATGAGGTACCAATGCTAAACTTAAAATCACGGTGATTGCCGCTCCGACAATAGCATTAATCAAGATTAAATTCTCCTTTTTTAGAGGCATTAAAACTTGCGTTATCAGAATTTCCAGGATGCCAACTATGAATACCAGCGGCATTACAATATACATCGGTATAATGGCGCCGTCAAAGGCTGAACCCGACAGCAAATGCACCGCTTCAGGCGCAAAGTATATGGTCAGAATAATCAGGGGAAAGGAAAAGGTAAAGAGTAACTCAAAGGACTTCTCAATTAAACGTTTTGCATCTTCCACTTGATTGTTTGCCAGCAATAAACTCATTCTTGGCAAGACTACTCCGGAAAAAGCGCTGAAAAGAGACACCACAATGGTGTAAAGCTTAATAGCGGTTACGTAATAGCCTACTTGTTCTTCATTTGCAGCAAAGCCGAGAAACGCCACATTGAATGTGGTATATGTGGAATTGAGAATAACGTAGAAACCCAGTTTCAGATACGGTTTGAATAGTGGTAATAATATTCGCTTATTGTATTGCAGCTTAATATAGCGGCGCAAGTAATAAATATTTATGATTGCATTAAGGCCAAATAGAAGTGCTGTGAGGGCATAATAAAGTACATAGTCTTCAGGACGTTTGATAAGAGCAAAAACAGCTATGACATATATAAGCCGGATGGCAATATTTCGATGCGTAATAAATCGAAAGTTCTCAATGCCAATGAAAAACCACTCAAAAAGAAGGAAATTGAAGGCGATTTTAGCGGCACCAATCAATAATAGATGTTGATA
>JAKPBL010000509.1 GCA_029778965.1 Bacteroidota bacterium | reverse complement strand
AATTTGACGGTTCTCGCCACATCAGGCAGCGCGGCGGCTACCAGGTTCGGCGCATAGTGCAGCGGCGCATCGGCGGCGGTAATGCGGCGGATGGGTGCATCGAGGTAGTCGAATCCTTCTTTCTGAATGCGGTACGTGATCTCTGACGATACCGAGGCAAAGGGCCACTGCTCTTCTACGATCACCAGCCGGTTGGTTTTTTTTACGCTGTCGAGAATGGTATGCCAGTCGAGCGGCCGGATGGTGCGAAGATCAATGACCTCTGCGCTGACACCTTCTTTTTCCAGTTCTGCAGCGGCGCCCAGGGCCACTTTCATCATTTTATTGAAGGAAACGATGGTGACATCAGTTCCTGCTTTCTTTACATCGGCCTTACCCAGGGGGATATAATATTCTTCTTCGGGCACCTCTCCCTTGTCGCCATACATCACTTCACTTTCCATGTAGATCACCGGGTCTTCTTCGAACCGGATCGACTGTTTCAGCAGGCCTTTGGCATCGTAAGGGTTACTGGGCGATACTACTTTAAGGCCGGGAATATTGGCATAATAGCTTTCGAACGCAGTACTGTGCTGGGCGCCCAGTTGACCGGCAGAGCCGTTGGGCCCACGGAACACGATGGGGCAATTCAGTTGTCCGCCGCTCATGGCCAGCATTTTAGAGGCCGTGTTAAGTATCTGGTCGAGCGCGAGTACGGCAAAGTTCCAGGTCATGAACTCCACAATGGGGCGGAGACCGTTCTGGGCAGCGCCGACGCCAATGGCGGCAAATCCCAGCTCGGAAATGGGTGTATCGATCACCCGCTTGGGACCAAATTCATCCAGCATGCCCTGGCTCACTTTATAGGCACCATTGTATTCGGCTACCTCTTCACCCATCAGGAAAACGCGGTCGTCGCGCCGAAATTCTTCACTCATCGCTTCACGGAGTGCCTCTCTGAATGCAATTATTCTTGCCATTGATGTGATTTAGGAGTGGCAAAAATATTGGATCGGCATCAATTGCCCAAATTGGCCGAAGGCCGGCCCGGAATCTTTTGTTCAACCATTATGGCCGGTCGGGCTGAGCGCATGCTGTTATAGGCGCGCAGATTGGCAGCGCTGGCATTCTCTTCCTGCCGTCTGCTGCTGCGCAGGCTGCCGGTTGCCAGGTAGGAATAAGCGGTCGAGAGGCAGTCTTCGTCCAGGTCTCCCCAAGGCTTGTCGAGCCCGTCGGCCACCATTTTATCGGGGGCAAATCCGTCAAAATAATTACCCTCGTTCTTGGAATTTACGATCCGGAGGGAAACGGGGAATACATACCAATCGCCCACGGGAATATTGAAAAAGCCGACCGGTTTGCCATGGGAAGCACTGGGACCTACCAGCTTAACCGTGCTCATTTCGGCTCGCATGATATTGATGAGCGCTTCACTGGCCGAGGCGGTGTTCTGCGACAAGATGAAAACAAGGTTGCTCAGCGCCAGTGACCCCTTTTTCGTGAAGTTCGTGGTAACGTTATGCTGGCTAAGCTTGTCGTTGAAGGTTTCCTTGTACATCACCGATCCCGACCGGGCGGCAGGCACCAGGTAGTTGGCCAGCTCTTCCTGTAAAGTCACATATCCCCCGCCGTTATACCGCAGGTCAATGATCATGTCGGTAACGCCCGCCGTGGCAAATCTTTCAAAGGCCGACGCAAAAGCGGCTTTCATGTTGGTTACATCGCCCAGTAAAGAGTTGAGCACGAAATAGCCGATCTTTTTGGCGCCGGCTGTGTAAATAGTATCGAGCACGATGGGTTGCTCCTGGTAGGCACCCGGTGTCAGCGTCATATCGGTGGTGCTGCCGTCGGGCCGGGTAAAGCTGATCGATACGGGCGACGTGCCGAATAGGGCATTGCTTATGCGGGTGACGTTGGCGGCGTCGGTATTGACCGTTGTATTACCGTTAACCCC
>JAKPBL010000491.1 GCA_029778965.1 Bacteroidota bacterium | reverse complement strand
GCACATCCTGTTGCGCCTGCGGGTCGCCTTCTATCTGCACGTCGCTCTCCCATAAGCGGTTCCATGCCTGGCGATGGAATTGCAGCAGGCGGTCGCGCCCTTCGAGCCGCGCGTAGATGGTAAGCCGCTCGGCTTCGTTCAGCGGATCATCATGGTGCGCCGAGGTGATGGAAGTGCCGGCGATGGAAAAACGGTAGGTTTCGCCCGCCTTCATCGGCTGGCTGAATTTCATCAGGTGCATGTTATTGTCCCACATCTCGTGAATAACGCGCGGCTCTTTGCCATGCGGCTCATTGAACAAAAATGAATTGGATGCGCAGAGCTGCAATTTTCCCGTGGGGCTTTTAGCCGTGCTGGTAAGCAGGCTCAGCACCACGTGCGGCCGGTCGATTTCATTGTAATAGTTCTGTACGTCTTTCAGCAGGTCGGGCGCTTCCATTACGCTCGAAGCGGTGATCCTGATGTCTTTTTTTGCTTCCACGCTTACATCCATCAATACCGTGAACGGCAACTGCCGCAGCGCGTAATACGTATAGGTGACACTTGCCTTTCCCGGAATGTCGAAACTGGTGGTAAACGACGCCTCGCGCATGTTCAGTTCCTGCCGCATGCCCTGCACTGCGTTCGACTGCACGCGGCTGCCGTCGATCTCCAGGTTCATGTTCAGCAAATTGAACGAGCGGATAAAATTGCTGACGCGGCCTCGTCCGTACTGGTCATACACGCCCGCCAGCACCACATCTTTTACTTTAAAAGGCTCGGGCGACGATACTACGCCCAGCATACCGTTGGCAACGGTAATACCGTAGTAGTTCGATGGCTGTATATCGGCCGTAGTAATTTTCCAGGGATCAGGTTGTGCAACGCCAACACACACAAACAGCAGGAATGTGAAAAGGAAAAGGATATGTTTTTGCATAATGCTCAATTTATACCACAACGGTTGATTAAATTTACCAAGTTTATCAAGTACTGCCAGAATCGTATGCTACAAGGCCGGAAGTTTTTGCTGATCCTTTTGCTGGCGGCTGTAGGCCTGCTGCTGCTGCTGTCGGTGGCTGTTCCCATTACCTTTCGCGAGGAAATTACTGTGCCGTTGGGGCTGACCCGCACTACCGAGTTGTTCACCGACCGCAGTATGCTGGGTAAGTGGGTGGTTCCGGGCATCAGCAGCGGAGATGACAGCGTATATGTGCGCCGCGCGCGCCCCGACGGGGTAGAGCTGGTATATCATGTGGACGGTGACGATCACCTGTACGAATACCTCCTTGAACGCCTCCGCGAACCCCGTCGCAGTTGTGCGGTTCGGCTGGAAAAATCCACGAGCCTCTGGAAACATTATTTTGATGCCAGCCCCGTCGACCGGCTGGCCCACGCCTCCCTGGAAAGCCTGCGGGTTTTCGCCAACGACTCTAAAAAGCTATACGGGTTCCGGATCGGTATCGGTCAGCCGGCCGACAGCAGCTACCTGTTCATGACACGCCAGGTACCCCGGGCATTGCAATACATTCAACCCGTGCTGCTGCTCGATTCACTGATCGAGTTTGCCAATCACCGCTTCATGCGTTATAACGGCAACCGCTATACGAACAGCGACCCGCGACCAAACGGAATGATGCAGGTTACCGTGGGCATCGGCATAGAAGGCAGTCCCATTTTACATGCCGGCGATCCGGTAACAGTAAAAAAAAGCCCACCCGGCCAGCAGCAGGTACAACTGGAGTACACCGGTCTGATGACCGGGCTGCCTGCAGCATATAAAGCCCTTGATCAGTATAAGCGCGATCATGGCATCATCGTTACCGACATACCCCTCGAAATGCTGATCAGCCCGGGTTATGGATTCGGCGCCACCGACACCGTATCTTTGAAGCTGGTAACACCATACCTGACGAATAATCCGTGATACAACATGTTGCTAAAAAGAACGCTTTTCATTGGTTTGCCCCTGGTTTTGATAGTGCTGGTAGCGCTCTATTATCCGGTTACCGAAACCAGCGAGGTATCGCTTCCTGTTCCGATAGAAAGAGCAATACGGCTGCTTACCGAACCCGGCCATATCAAGAAATGGTATCCGCCTTTTACAGCCGCCGATACCGACACTTCCCGACAGGCCGAAAAGCAATGGATATTAAAAAACGGAACGCTGCAACTGTCATTGAAAAGTGCAACCACCATTTCAGCTACCCTGTTCCTTTCCAACGCAACGCAGGAAGCCGCCTTTTTTTACCATACTTCGCTCGACTCCGGTTACATCGATCAAACGAAAGTAACCATGAGCTGCAAAAAAAACTGGCTCGGTAATTTCAATGGCCGGAATAAGCTGATCGATCTGGCAACGGAAAGCCTCCGGTCACTGGAAACATACGCGGCCAACACCGTGCGCCTCTACGGACTGGATATCCGTCACAAGGAGGTCACTGATTCAGCCTACCTGTTTACCCAAAAAACCATCCCACGGGGATCAGTGAAACCAACCGTTGAAGCATTGTATGCTGAGCTCGATGATTTCGCAGCGGCCAAAAAAATAAGCGGCGGTGCGCGAATTATCAATATCAAGCCGGTTGGCGCCGATAGCATACGCATATCCGTGGGACTGGCCATTCAGCAATACCTGAACCTGCCGCTGAACGGGAAGATCACCTATCGCACCATGCCGTTTGGAAAGAAATTACTGGAAGCACCTTTCAAGGGAAGGTATGCCGCACTGCCACAGGCATTCCACGCGCTGGAGCAATATGCGCGCGATCACCGCCTTACCAATATGGCCATTCCTTACGGCAAATTTGCCACCGGCCGCCACGACTACGAGGAGGGCGACATCATCGATATGATGGTGTATTACCCGGTAAACTGACCAATTGCAGGCTATCGCTGTTCCTGGCGAGCAGCAGAGCGCCGAACGCCGGCTTTCCCGCTATTGTTATGGGCAATGCATGGCGAACCTGGCCTTGTACAACCAGTCCCGGAAGCCCATGCGCCTCGAAACCGCCACCGGTTTTCCCCAGTAAAAGACTGCCGAAGTCAGCATCGTTCCTGCCCATTTGTATATTGTTGTCGTAATAGTTACCAAACAGCAGCAAATCGACGTGACCGTCGGCATTGTAGTCGCAGGGCACTACCGTTTTTAGAGGCGACAATTGCGTTTGCCAGGGCAGGGCCTGCGTGCTGAAGTTTCCTTTACCATCGTTGATCAGCACCGCATTGCTGAAATAATTGACCGTAAGCACCTGCGATGTTTCCAGCTTATCCTTACCGAACATCTCCACCAGGCTGGACTTGGCGAAATCGGCGGCATACAGAAATCGCTTCTTCAGGTAGGGCAACTGCCGCTCCATCTCCATTTTATTGGCAAAAGGCTTTTCCTGCTGGCGGATATAATAGGTAACAATCTGCTCTTTACGGCCATTGCCGTCGAAATCATTGTAATAAAGCCTTACTGGCTCTTGCGCTGTCGGTTTCAGCCGGAAATTCTCACCGGTATTACCGGCAACGATATCAAGGTCGCCGTCGCCGTCGATATCGATCGCGCGCGCAGTATTCCACCAGCCTTTCTCGGCGCAGAGCTCCCGTGCGGTAAACCGGCCGTTTTTGTTTTCCAGTAAAGTGATAGTGCCCCATTCCAGCGACAGCAACAAGTCGGGATTGCCATCCCTATCGAGGTCTACCCAACTGGCACCGGTAACC
>JAKPBL010000677.1 GCA_029778965.1 Bacteroidota bacterium | reverse complement strand
TTAGCTTCACATTGGCAGGAATGGTAAAGGCAGCCAGGACAGCCGCTATGGTGGCATGCACTCCTGATAGCAGGAACGCTGTCCAAACACCGCCTATTCCAAAAATGGCGTAAAAAAGAATGCTCCTTATGCCTGCTTTATTGCCTAAGTACATAATCAAAAGAAAACCGAATCCAAGCAGCAGATTTAATACTGAAATATCGGACGTGTAAAAAACGGCAATCACCAAAACAGCTCCCAGATCATCTACAATCGCCAGAGCAGTAAGAAATACTTTTAAAGCCAGTGGAACTCTTTTGCCCAGCAAATACAATACACCCAGGGCAAAAGCAATGTCGGTAGCCATCGGGATACCCCATCCGTGCTGCACTTCTCCGGCAGGGTTAAAAGCGACATAGATGACGGCAGGCACAAGCATTCCGCCTATTGCTGCAGCAATGGGCAGCAAAGCTTTTCTCGGATCAGATAATTCCCCGGCTACGATTTCTCTTTTTAATTCAAGCCCTACCACGAAAAAGAAAACAGCCATCAGCCCATCGTTGACCCAATGGTGCAGGTCGTATTCCAGGTAGGTATTCCCATCCCATTGAAACCCGAAGCTGTGCTCCAAAAAATGATGATACCCTTGCGCCCACGGAGAGTTGGCTAAGATCAAAGCAATAATAACGCTTATGCCCAATACAAGTCCTCCTGACTTTTCATTCTGGATGAATTTCTGAATGGGATAAACTACTTTATCAATCTGGTATTTTTTTGAACGGCTCATGCTTATGATCAGTGTATAAATACGAAATGGACAAAGATAATCCTTAAAGGTTTTTTATGACTTTGTAAATTGTGCGTATTGAAAATAACTTTCATCGTCAGCTTTTCAATTCAATAAGGCTGCAAAAATTACTTTCATTTTATGAGCGATGTCGCAAACAATTGAATAGCCTCTTCAGACTTTTTCCCTCTAATCCAGCACAGTTGTTATGGATATTTAAACAACTTCCTTCATTTGCTTACCATTTGTTTGAGGAAGAAAGAGTACGATCCTTTAGTTTCCGGAAATTTTTTTACAGAATGAATCAAGACAATAGAGCAGCTCTTTTTCTGCTTTAACTCCCATCAGATTTTCGTAATAGCTTTATCAGCTAAACAGGAGTGTAGTTAGATTAAATTAAAGTAATTTTATGCAGTAAACTGCTCTTTGTTTCAAGGTTGCCCCAGCTACTGGCAAATTACTGGCAAAAATGAAAAAAGTCGCCGAAGCGACTTTGTAAGTTGTTGATTTTTAGCTCCCCCTGCTGGACTTGAACCAGCGACCCTCTGATTAACAGTCAGATGCTCTAACCAACTGAGCTAAGGAGGAATGCGGGGTGCAAAAATAGGGGTTTTCTCAAAACCACCAAGCCCGCAACCGTATTTTTTAACGCGCTGGGGGTAGAAACAATAACAATCTATTCCTTGCAGGAATAGCTAAACGTTTGATTCTTAATCTTCGTTGTACTGCCGCTTTTTTCGGTGACCACCCGCGAAGCAGGATATCCCTGTTCATTATAGGTATAAGTCATGGTGCAGTTGCCGCTGCCCAAAGGCGTTTCTACAGTATAGCCGGTTGGGTTATTGACGCTGAGTGCAGTGATCAGGGCCTCCACATCCGGATTGTTCCAATGGTATTTGTTCATGAAAAAACGATAATTGGGAATCGGCCTATAAGGTGTCGGCTTTTTATCGTAACCGGTCACCGTGACCTTAGGCGCTATTGCCGGCCCGGTAGTAAAGCCAAATTGCAGCGTCGACACATTGCCGTCACCGTTATAGCTGACCGAGAGCGACCACTCATAGTCGCCGGCGAAGTCAGGTGTCGTTTCATCGATCTTCGTCAGCCGTTGTCGGCTGTCGTAACTATACACGAATTCATAATAGTCGGCTTCGGTTCCGCTGGCGCCGTGTTTGACCAGGCTACCGGTGGCGGGTATTGCCGTTGTCGTAACATGTACCGGCGCTGAATACTCATATCTCAGCCAGTCGCCGTCGGTATCAGACCGGCGTACTTTGTTGTCGTAAAAGAACAAGGTATCGATAGCGGCATTGGACGGCGTTCTGCGTTTGAGTACGGAATTTAACAGGCCGTCGTTGCCGTATTCATAGGTAAGCGAATACGGATCATCCGCCTGGTCGCTGGTTTCGGAAACGATCTGGCATATTGCCACCGGATCCACCGGGTCGGGCGGCTGATTTTTGTCCTTTTTACAGCCGACTCCCATTAGTAATATAGCCGCCAGCGGAAAATGTCGTACTGCGGCCGGGCAAATACTCATAAAGCAATCCTTTAATACAAAACTAGCATATTTCCTTGCGAGGGGCGAAAAGCAACGGGGCCCTGTAAGAAGCTCGGCGCCGATACCCAGGCAAGCCAGCGCTCCTGTACATACTCCGCCCGCGTAGACGGTAGCAGGAAGCCGATCTGCAGGCGCGATACCGGGAAGAAAGCAAACCGCTTTTCCACTTTCACCCGGCAGCGGCGGTCTTGCAGGCTGTCGAAAGTTTCGGGTGAGCTGAATACCAGTTGCGGTTTTTGTCTCGCCTGGATAATCAGCGATTCGATGCCGGTGTAATAAACCCGGTTGCCAGCATAAAAATCGAGCGAATAGGATACCGGCTCTACGATATGCACCGGCTCGTCGGGCTGGTTGGCCTGCAGCCAGAACGCCGCTTGGGTACCGGCCTGGTACCGCAGCAAAACCGGGTAAAAAAACATGTTGAGAAAGCCGTATAAGGTCAGTGCGGCCAGGTAGCCGGACAATAAGAGCCGTGAACGGGCCAACGGCAAATGAATGGCCGACAAGCCGCTGTCGAGAAACCCCCGGGCGCAGAGCCATACCAGCGCCCCGCCCAGTATTATCCAGCCTAACACCCACCAGTAACCGCCGCCGCTCATCGCCACCCATAATGCCGCACAGGCCAGCAGCAGAACAATAATCACGACCGACTGCGCGCGGGCTGCAAACCGCCAGATTTGCGCGTTACCCGTCATTTCCACCAGCCATTGCGCCACCATGATCGCCAGAAAAGGGAAGACGATATTCATATAATGCGGTAACTGGAACCGCGATAAAGAAAACAGCAAAAAGGCCGAAAACGCTACACCCATGCACAGGGCATCGAGCGAACGCCGCCGGAACAAGGATTGCCCCACCGCGAGGTAGAGCCAGACCGACCAGGGCAGGAAGGCCCAGAGCAATGTATGTACGAAAAAGAAAGGATCGCCCGAGCCCCTGATGGGGCCGGTATTCAGGAACCGGCCAAACTGGCTGTCCCAGAAAAAGAACCGAATGCCCGATACCCCCTTGCTGCCGAACACCTCTTTTTCGGGATGAGCATCGAATTGCGCCCAGAGGCAGTATATCTCAGGCAATATGAAAACAAATACCAACAGAAGGCCTATCCACCAGCGTCGCCGGCGCAATTGACGGCCAATCCCCTGCCAGCCGTCGGCCACGCGTGCGCCGCCCTGCAGGCTATCGGGAATCAGCGCATCGCCCGAACCCTTCCACCAGAACCAAAGGAGGCCCAGACCTACGGGGATCATTACAAATATCCCCTTGGTCATCACTGCCGCCGCCAGCCAGGCCGACCCTGCGATCACTTCCGTCCATTGTTGGGTCAGGGCCTTGCGGTAATGATATACAGCGCCGATCAGCATGCCTGTCAGGTAAGGCTCTGCCCGCACATCGTTATTCGAAATCACCAGGTGAAGCGCGGTAAGGTAGATCAGCAAAGCCACCTGCGCCACGGTACGGCCGTGCCAGCGCAGGGCATATTCCCAGCAATACCATCCGCCGATACCCCAGAATACCAGCGCGGGCAGCTTATAGGCAAAAGAACTGACCCCGAACAGGGCATAAGAAAAAGCAGCCATCCAAAACGGAAAATGCGGTTTGTCGAGCCAGTCGGTGCCTCGTGCGAAAAGGTTCACCAGGTCGCCCCGGTAATACATGCCTTTTGCGATACCTGCGTACAACGCCCCATCGGGCTCCATAACAATACCGCTGATCGCGCTGATGTTGACCAGCACGCCCAATATCACCAGCAGCCTGAATATGTTTGTCGGAGCGATCATTTTTATATACACCCGTCGGGTGCCACCCGACGGGTAAACATTACTGCCAATCAACAGCCGCATCCGTTGCGATCATGATACCCGGCGCGGACTGCGACAGAAAACTGTTGCCGTAGTAAATCTCTTCCAATCGCTGCCGGCCGTCTGCTTCTTTAACAACGGCCCTGCGTTTGCCTGCGGGCGCAGTGATGCGCCGGGTGATATATGTTGACCGGAACACCCGCACCGGTGCGCGGTTTTGACTGGCCAATACCGCGAATCCTTTTTTGTCGATTTGTATACCCGCCAGGGCGCGGCCATCGCCCGGAATATAAAGCCCGCTGGCGGTAAACGACAGGGGCCTGAAATGACCTTTGCCATCGCCCAGCAGCACGAGCCCATTCAACGCGTCGCAACGACCGGTATTCATATCCATACCGAAGTCATTGCCATTGATCAGCAGGTCGAGGTTGCCGTCGCCGTTGATATCGGCGGGCAATAAACCCATCAACGGGGCGAATTGCGATTCGGCAGGCAACGGCTGCAGGCTGAATTTGCCGCCGCCGTCGTTGCGCATATACATCGACCTGCTTTCGCTGATATGATAACGGGTGCCCGACTGCAGGTCATTCTCCGACAGGATGTCTTTCAGTTGCAGTCGTCCGAACTCGCGGTAGTAAGGAAATTTCTTGCGCAGGCCGATGAGTTGCTCGATCATTTCATCGCGGCCGAAAGCAGGGTATTCATGCCGTTGGCCGGCAGAATCTGCAAAATATACGGTGGGTATGGCGTCAAAGCGGCCGTCTTTGTTGAAGTCGCCTGCATATATACCCAGCGGATGCGCCGAATCGCACTGGTAAATGGTGTTGGTACCGCTGTTGCCAACGATATAATCGATATCGCCGTCGTTGTCGAAATCACCGCCGGTAATGCTGTTCCACCAGCCGGTGTGCGACGCGATGCCGCTGGCAGCGGTTGCATTCGAAAACTTTCCCTGGTTGTTGTGCAGCAACAGCAGCGACTGCCATTCGCGGCAAAGGACCATATCCATCCAGCCATCATTGTCGTAATCGGTGAAAATGGCATCGGCGATCATGCCGGCGTTGACGAGATCGGGCGCCAGTTGTTCCTGTACGGCAGTGAAGCGGGCTTTGCCGTCGCGGCTGTCGTTTCGCATAAGCATCGACGTTACAGGCAGGGGGTAGCGGCCGGGGTTAACGCGGCCGGTGCGCAGCAGGTCGAGGTCGCCGTCGTTATCGATGTCTGCTGCTTTGATGGCCATGCCGCTGGTGCTGGTAACGGGCAGGGCGAGGGTGTCAATGCTGAATTGACCTTTGCCGTTGTTGATGTATAACCGGTCGCGGTAGCCCTGGCCGTCCGGGCCGGCTTCCACGCCGCCGCTCACTATATACAGGTCGGGGTCGCCATCGCCATCGGCGTCGAAAAAGAGCAGGCCCTGGTCTTCCGTTTCGTTCACTGATTTATCGTTGGTCAACGGTTGTATCCGGAAGTTGCCGCCCGGTTGCTGGATGGCCAGTTGCGTGGGATAACCTTTGGCGCCACCCAGTACAAAATCGTCGAGCCCGTCGCCGTTCATGTCGGCCACGGCCAGCGCGGGGCCGTATTGCGATAGTTTATGGGGGATCAGCCGCTGTATGTTGAAGTCGATATAGTCGGTTTCGGGCGCCGTTAGACGTAGGCCGATTTCCCCGGTTATATCCACCAGCGGAATGGGCGGATAGGCTGTCCAGCGGTCTGTAATCCCGGGGTTATGCGCGTTCCGCCGGTCAACGATCAGCCGCTGATTGCCGGTTACAGACCTAATGAGTTGGATTGCGCCGTCGGGCCAGGCGATGAGCAGGGAATCGATGGTTGCTGCAGTTCCCAGCCCCAGGTGCACATACTGGCTTTGTGCCGACAGGTATCCGCGAACGGGATTGAACTCTGTGAGCTGTTGCCGGCCGCCGTAGTATAGTTCGGCGATGGCTCCGTATCCCTGCCGGTTCAGGCTGTCGCCGTTGAATTGCAGTTGCAGCCAGTGGTGAGCGGTATCGGCGACACTGTTGTTGCGATACACGAGCGCCGGACCGTTGATGGCGTTCATGATGCAGTCGAGATCGCCGTCGTTGTCGATATCCGCATATACGGCACCGTTAGAATAAGACGGCGTGCCGAATCCCCACGAGCTGCTGACGTCTTCAAAGCCCAGCTCGCCCGAGGCGCCTTTGTTACGGAAGGCAAAGTCGGGTATTTTGACTGTAGGAATTTGCGCGAGCAGGTCCTGCTTCGACAGCAGGCTGGTGGCCATGGGGCGATAGGCGAGGAAATCGCGGTCGCTCAGGTCGCGTGCAAAGCCGTTGCTCACCACGAGGTCACGCCAGCCGTCGTTGTCGAAGTCGGCCAGCAGGGGCGTCCAGCTCCAGTCGGTTTCGGCGATGCCGGCCAGCAGCCCGACTTCGCTGAAAACGGGCAGGCGCTGTTTTTTCCGGCCGGTACCCGCGAGGGTGTCAAAGCGGGAGCCCTGGTTGAGCTGGAGGGTGTTGCGCACAAACTGGTAATCGTAGTCGTAGAAATCGTTGTAGATATAGTTGGTATAGTTGCCGGGGGGCGACATGGTTTTTTTGCGGTAGTTGTCTTTCGACAGCATGTCGAGCGTAACGATATCGGCGAGGCCGTCGTTGTTGATGTCCTGCACATCGTTGCCCATGGCGCTATAACTGGTATGCTTAAACGAAACCGGCGCGGCATTCACAAAATGTCCATTGCCTTCATTGATCCAGAGCAGGTCGTTCGAGAGATAGTCGTTGCTTACATAGATGTCTTTGTAACCGTCGCGGTTGATATCGGTAATGGTAACGCCAAGACCAAAGCCATCAAGCAGTATACCCGCTTCTTTTCCTACTTCGGTAAAATGACCGTTGTCGTTCCGGTACAGGCGGTCGCGGCCGGCAGTGGAGCCGTCGGTTATTTTGGTGCGGTAAGTATTCGGCTGGTAACCGTTCTGCATTTTATCGGCAACCAGCAGGTACATATCGAGGTCGCCGTCGTTGTCGTAGTCGAAGAAAGCGGCCTGGGTGCTGAAGCTGGTGTCGGCGAGCCCATATTCAGCGGCGGCTTCTTTGAAACGGGGAATACCTGGCTGCTCGTTACCGGCGGCGATGCCTTCGTTTATGTAGAGCAGGTTTTTTCTTTGCCGGGGATCGTTGTACCGGGAGGTGCAGACGTAGATATCCATCC
>JAKPBL010000484.1 GCA_029778965.1 Bacteroidota bacterium | reverse complement strand
ATGCTATCGGTAGTGCCTTTGGTGAAAATGAGTTCATGGTCATGTTTCGCATGAAGGTAGGCCGCCAGCTTTTTTCGCGACAGTTCATAGGCCTCGGTGGCCTGCTGGCTCAGGTAATGCACCCCGCGGTGCACATTGCTGTTGTATTGCGTATAGTAGGTATCCAACGCTTCGATAACGGCCACCGGTTTTTGGGTGGTGGCGGCATTGTCGAAATACACCAGCGGTTTTCCATGTACACTGGTTTGCAGTATCGGGAAATCAAGCCGGATTTTTTCCACATCCGGCAATACGACATCCACAAGGTGATCAGGCCGGTTCATAAAGCGATTCCATTTTTTCGGTGATAAGCGCTTCCACGCAATCGCGCACGGCCGCCAGCGGCATTTGCCGGGTTACGTCAAAGGCGAAGGCTTTTACCAGCATATTGCGGGCCGACGACTCGCCTATGCCGCGTGCTTTCAGGTAGAACAGCGACGACTCGTCGAAGCTGCCCAGGGTAGAGCCGTGACTGCATTTCACATCGTCGGCGAATATTTCCAGTTGCGGTTTGGAATCCACCACGGCTTTATCGCTCAGCAGCATGTTGTTGTTCTGCTGGAAAGCATTGGTCTTTTGCGCATCCAGTTGCACCATGATCTTACCATTGAATACGGCGCGCGCCGCATCGGCCAGCACGCCCTTGTACAGCTCGTTGCTGAAACAGTGCGGGTTGGCATGGTTTACCAGGGTATGGTTATCTACCAGTTGACGGCCGCCGGCGAGGTACAGTCCGTAGAGATGGCTTTCGGTATTCGAAGCCTGCAGGTCGAGGTGCAGGTTGTTGCGCACCAGCGATGCGCCGGGAAGCGTATAAGTATGGTTGTTATACAGGCTGTCGGCGCGCTGGCTCACCTGCGTGAAATTCACGAGGTGAAAATTGGGTGGGGTCACCTGCAGGTTGTACTGGTCAACACGGGCATTCTCGGCTACAAAGCATTCCGTAACACTGTTCACGAAGAGGGCCTGCTGGCCGTCGACCACATATCTCTCAATAAATTCCAGCTTGCTGCTGCGGTGTGCTACCACCAGCAGCCGCGGCTGTGCGAAGAAAGGCCAGGCCGCATTGTACGCATGGGTGATCAGCACCGGCTTGTCGACTACGGTGTTCTTTTCCACTTCAATCAGCAGGCCGTCGCTGAACAGGGCGGTATTCAGCGCGGCAAAGCTGCTTTGCGACAGCGATATGCTTTGGCCCAGGTAAGCTTGCGGCGCCGGACTGTTGAGCACATCACGCAGCGCGCTGATCTTTACACCGGGAATAGAAGGCAATTTACCGGGTGCGCCATTGTTGAGCACCACTTCATAGGCATCGAGCGCCGATAAATCGGCCATGCCGCCATCGGATACCGCATCGGCGGCCGGTTGAAAATGATAGGCTTCTTTCAGAAAGGGCGCCACGGGGGTAAAGCGCCACTCTTCGTTTTTGGCAGTCGGAAAGCCGTTGGCCGAAAAACTGTCAAAAGCGGCTGCCCGTAACCGGGAAAACCCTTCGTTCGCGGCGGTTTCTTTGTCGGCATACAGCGCCGATAACTGATCGTATAGTGACGTAGTGATAATCATGCTAGCTATTAGAATATGCCGGTTCCTTGATCCAATCGTATCCTCTTTCTTCCAGTTCGAGGGCCAGTTCTTTGGTGCCCGATTTAACGATGCGCCCGTTGTACAGCACGTGTACGAAATCGGGTACAATATATTCCAGCAAACGCTGGTAGTGGGTGATCACGATAAAGGCATTCTTGTCGGAACGCAGCTTATTGACACCGTTCGACACCACCCGCAATGCATCGATATCGAGTCCCGAATCGGTCTCGTCGAGAATGGCCAGCTTCGGTTCCAGCATAGCCAGTTGGAATATTTCGTTTCGTTTCTTCTCCCCGCCCGAAAAACCTTCATTGAGTGAACGGTTCACCAGCTTGGCATCGAACTCCACCAGTTGCTGCTTTTCTTTGGTGAGGCGCAGGAACTCTTTGGCGTCGATGGGCGGTTGCTGGCGGTAGGCACGAATCTCGTTCAGCGCCGTACGCAGGAAGTTGATATTCGATACACCGGGAATTTCAACGGGGTATTGGAAAGCGAGGAACAATCCTTCACGGGCCCGGTCTTCCACAGGCATATCGAGCAGGTTCTTGCCATCGAAATACACTTCACCGCCGGTTACCTCATAGGTTTCGCGGCCGGCCAGCACCGAAGCAAGAGAGCTTTTTCCCGAACCGTTGGGCCCCATGATGGCATGTACTTCGCCGGCGTTCACTTCGAGGTTGATGCCTTTCAGTATCTGCTTGTCGTCAATGCCCGCCTGTAGATTTTTAATACTTAACATAGTCGTTTGTCAAAATTTCATTTGTATAGGGCGATGGAGTTATCCTACGCTGCCCTCCAGCGAGATAGATAATAATTTTTGCGCTTCCACGGCAAATTCCATGGGAAGCTGGTTCAATACTTCGCGGGCATACCCGTTCACGATCAGCGCCACAGCTTTTTCGGTTTCGATGCCGCGCTGGTTGAGGTAGAACAACTGGTCTTCACCGATCTTCGAAGTAGTGGCTTCGTGCTCGATCATGGCGGTATTGTTCTTTGATTCGATGTACGGAAAAGTGTGAGCGCCGCAGCGGTCGCCGATCAGCAGCGAATCACACTGCGTGAAGTTGCGCGCATTTTCGGCGCGCGTACCTACCTGTACCAATCCGCGGTAAGTGTTCTGCCCCTCGCCTGCCGAAATTCCTTTCGATATGATCCGGCTGCGGGTATTCTTCCCGATATGGAACATTTTGGTACCGGTGTCGGCCACCTGCTTGTTGCGGGTAACGGCCACCGAATAAAATTCACCGCTGCTGTTATCGCCCTGCAAGATCACGCTGGGATATTTCCAGGTGATGGCCGAACCGGTCTCCACCTGCGTCCACGATATTTTGGCGTTCGCGCCTTTACAGACGCCGCGTTTGGTCACGAAATTATAAATACCGCCTTTGCCGTCTTTATCGCCGGGATACCAGTTCTGCACGGTACTGTATTTGATCTCGGCGTTTTCAAGGGCGATCAGTTCCACCACGGCTGCGTGCAACTGGTTCTCGTCGCGTTTGGGTGCGGTACAGCCTTCGAGGTAGCTGACATAGCTGCCTTCGTCGGCGATGATCAGCGTACGTTCAAACTGGCCGGTGTTCTGGGTATTGATCCGGAAATAGGTGGACAGCTCCATGGGGCAGCGTACACCTTTCGGTATATATACGAAAGAACCGTCGGAGAAAACGGCGGCATTCAGCGATGCATATAAGTTGTCGGAATAAGGCACTACCGAGCCCAGGTATTTTTTTACCAACTCGGGATGCTCTTTTACGGCTTCGCTGATCGAGCAGAAAATAATGCCCTGCTCTTTCAGCGTTTCCTTAAAGGTGGTGGCAACAGACACGCTGTCGAATACCGCATCTACGGCCACGCCGGCCAGCAACTTCTGTTCGGAAAGGGGAATGCCCAGCTTTTCGAAGGTTTCGAGCAGCGCGGGATCCACCTCGTCGAGGCTTTTGTATTTGGCACCCGACTTCGGGGCGGCATAATACGAAATGGCCTGGAAATCAACGTTGGGCAATTCAAAGTTCTGCCAGTGCGGCTCGGGCTGCTTCAGGAACGACTGGTAAGCTTTCAGCCGCCATTCTTTCAGCCATTCGGGTTCTTCTTTTTTTGCCGAGATATAATGGATCGTCTCTTCGCTGAGGCCTTTCGGCGCCACCTCCATTTCAATATCGGTCACAAATCCAAACTCATATTCCTTGTCAATATAGTCGTCGAGTATCTCGTTGCTGTTATTGTTTTCCATAATGCTCTTTTTTTGTGAGTGCTGCCACTCAGCCTGAAATCCGATATACACAATGCGCGTCGCCCGACAGCAGGTGTTTGGTACGATCCACTTTATATTTATCGCCCAGCAGCGCCTTGAAATTCCTGAGTTCGGCCTGGCAAAATCCCTTACAGGCGGAAGCGGCGGCACAGATGGGGCAATGATTCTCTACCAGCACATAGTCATCGTCGTCTTTTTTCCATTCGGCCATATATCCTTCTTCCGAACGTATCTGCACAATGACCTTCAGTTTTTCTTCCAGGGTGGATGTATGGCAAAGCGCCCGCTGGTATCGCTGGCAACGCTTTTTTTCCCGTTCGTCGATCAGCAGATCCAGGGTTTTGTCACCCAGCAGGTC
>JAKPBL010000475.1 GCA_029778965.1 Bacteroidota bacterium | reverse complement strand
GTTCCACTCAGCGACTGGAAGCTCTACCTCAAAGCCAATACGCTGGGTAATTATGCCACTGCCCTGAGCAAACCATTCTCGGATGCTGCTTTTGAATACACCAAAGTGCTGTCGGGACAATCGACCCGCAAGCCACGGGGGGAAGAAATGGTCGAAGTGATCGATCGCAATATCGGCCAGGCGCTGGGTCAGCTCTACGTGAAAAAATATTTCAGCGAAGACGCCAAGAAGCGCATCAATGAGCTGGTCGATAACCTGGAGAAAGCTTTTGCCGTACGGATCGACAAGCTCGACTGGATGAGCGACTCTACCAAGGCGGCGGCCAAAGAGAAGCTGAAAGCCTTTAGCCGGAAGGTGGGCTATCCCGATAAGTGGCGCAGCTATGAAAAAGTATCGATCGGCCGCAATACTTATTTCGAAAATATTGTCGCCGCCCGAAAAGACGGTTTCCAGTATAACACCGCTAAAATCGGGAAGCCGGTTGATAACACCGAATGGCATACCACACCATCGACCGTTACGGCTTACAACAACCCGCCGCTGAATGAGATCGTTTTCCCCGCAGGCATTTTGCAATATCCCTATTTCGACGAGTCGTCAGACGATGCCACCAACTATGGCGGCATCGGCATGGTGATCGGTCACGAGATCACCCACTCATTCGACGACCAGGGCGCGCAGTATGACAAAGACGGAAATGTTCGTAACTGGTGGACCAAAGAAGACTATGATAAATTCAAAGCAAAAACACAGCAGGTTATAGACCTCTACAGCAGCTTCACCGTACTCGATACCGTGCATGTGAAAGGCGGCCTGACAGTCGGAGAAAACACAGCCGATAACGGTGGTATCGCCATTGCCTACGACGCTTTCAAGCTCACCAAACAGGGCCAGGATACCACGCGGGTGGATGGCTTCACGCCCGACCAACGGTTCTTCTTATCCATTGCACGGATCTGGCGGGTAAAAACGCGCGATGCTTTCCTGCGTAATTATGTAAATACCAACCCCCACTCACCTGCCATCTGGCGGGTAAACGGGCCACTGATGAATTTTGCGCCCTTTTACGCTGCCTTCAATGTGCAGCCCGGCGATAAAATGTACCTTCCCGAAGACCGGCGGCTGAAGATCTGGTAAACGGGCCAGTAAATCCAACGTCAAGAGGCTGTATCAAAAGATCGATACCGCCTCTTGACGTTTAGATACCTGATCGATACCATTGATATATCCTTATACTTTACCGGCAATGCTTCCCGCTGCTATCCATCCGCTCGTCCACGCATGCTGAAAATTAAAGCCGCCGGTAATGCCATCCACATCCAGCACTTCGCCGCCGAAGTAAAGCCCTTCGTGCAAACGGCTTTGCATGGTATTGGGATCTATTTCGCTGAGCGATATGCCGCCCGCCGTAACAAATTCTTCCTTGAAAGTGGTCTTACCCCGCACATCGAAAGAATGCGTGGTGAGTTGCTTGGCCAGCAGGTTCTGTTCTTTGGCCGGCAGATCGGCCCAGCGTAATTCTGCATTGATACCAACGGTTTCAAGCAGCCATTCCCATAACCGTTGCGGCAACTCAAACGGGTTCTTATTCCTGGTCTTCTGCGCGCCTTTCTGCTGCCGGTACTCCTGCAAAAACAAGCGAAGGCTGTTTTCATTATAGGCCGGGGTCCAGTTCACCACGATATCGAAATGCCAGTTTTTTGCGGCCAGTTCACGCGCTCCCCAGGCGCTGAGACGTAATATCACCGGCCCGCTCATACCCCAGTGGGTGATCAGCAATGGCCCGCGTTCAGCCAGCTTCAGACCCGCGACCTTCACCTGCACATCGGGTGCTACCAGTCCCATCAGGGCAGTTACAGGATGCTTGGGCAGGTTGAACGTAAACAACGAGGGAACAGGTTTTTCTATCGTATGCCCCAATACTGTCAGCCAACTGAACTGTTCCGCCCTCGGAAAGCCACCTGCCGCCACGAATACATAATCGGCCGTATAGACCGCCTTGTTTGTTTTTACGAGCCATTGCTGCTGTTGCCTGCCGAGCTGCTGCACTTCTTCGCTGATATGCACGTCGACCTTGTACCTGTCGGCTTCTGTCAGCAGGCAATCGGTAATCGAGGATGAATCGTCTGTGACGGGAAACATACGGCCATCCTCTTCCGTTTTCAACGGTATTCCTCTTTCTTCAAACCAGCGGATGCTGTCTTCAGGACCAAACCGGGTAAATGTTTTCTGTAAAAACTTCCCGCCACGCGGGTATTTTCTGACCAGCTCTCCTACCCGGAAGCAGGCGTGCGTTACATTGCAGCGGCCACCGCCGCTGACGCGCACCTTCGACAGCAGCTTATTGGTTTTTTCCAGCACGATCACGCGGAGCGATGTCTCCAACCTGGCCGCATTCACTGCGCAGAAAAAGCCCGCGGCGCCGCCACCAATTACCACCAGGGTCCTGTTTGCCATGGCGCAAAGTAAGTACAATCATTCCCAATAGCAGCACAGTCACTCCCACGCAAAACCCGGCAGCTCAAAATAATACACCGACCATTCCTGCTCGCCGGGCAGCTTCTTGCAATGAAAAATAAAATTTTCCCAATGGCCTGGTTCGGCGCCGGGCTGGAATACGGCCGACCGGCCCGTTACAATACCGGTCTGACTGTTTTCCTGCTCATCGTTCATGCGTATTTCAGCGACCTGGATTTCCAGTTGCTGGTCTTTCAATGTGTCAAAGGCAACGCTTCCCCGCTGCGGAAAGCCCTGCCGTCTTGTGACGATGCCGGTAGTGCCTATATACGACCGTATCTTCCCCAGAACCGTGCGCCGGTCAAAAACAGTGTTCATTGGTGTGATCAGCACGGCAGACAGGTGGTCGTCAAAAGACGTATGCGTTCCCCAATACCAGGTTCGCACGAGGAAACAGGCCAGGGCGCGCAGCTCAACCTGTGAATTCGGGTGATAGTCTTCGTAACGGAAAAAGTTCTGCATGCCGGTTATTTTCACAGCACTGACCTCTTCGAAAAGAAGGGTGCCGGTAATGAACCGGTAGATGGTTTCAGGCGGGTAGTCACCGCAGATATGCAGGTAAATAGCTCCTTTTTCCATCAGGTCGAGCAGGGCATTGAGCTCGCTATCTATCATTTCAGGCGGAATGTCGTCCAGGTTTTTGACAGGAGGATAATCCAGGTATTCGAGCACCGATACGGTCTTGTTACCGGCTTGTCCATCGGCCAGCGCCAGTACCTGCCGCAAAAGCTGGTTCTCGGCCTCCAGGCTGGGAAGCGGTGGCAACTCCACTTCACCCATGAACAACCACTTGAGCTGCTGCCGTAACTGCCGGTTTTCTTCTTCGGGGTTCATTCTCTCCATATCAAGTTATTTTAAACAAACTTGAAAAAACAGGAGGAGAAATAAAAGAGTGAAAAGACGGTTTTCTCTTAGTAGTCAGCGCACAACGCCGGGTTGGCTTTTTCGGCAGCTTCTATTTCAGCAAACGACGACAAAACGTCTGCTTTGCCGCGACGCACGCAGACCGTGTGTTCGTAGTGGGCAGCGGGCAGGCCGTCTTTGGTTCTGACCGTCCAGCCGTCGTCGTCGTACCATACTTCTTTAACGCCCATGTTGATCATGGGTTCGATGGCGATGACCAGGCCATCGTTGAGTTTGGGGCCGCTGCCGCGTTTCCCGTAGTTAGGCACCTGCGGATCTTCGTGCAGCTTACGACCCAGCCCATGCCCTACCAGCTCACGTACTACACCGTATTTGTGCTTGCGTTCGGCATGGTCCTGCACGGCAAATGATATATCGCCCACGCGATTGCCGGCAATGGCTTTTTCAACACCCAGTTGCAGCGCGTCTTTGGTAACCCGCATCAGTTTCTTCACCTCGTCGCTCACTTCACCGATCGCGAATGTATAAGCGCTGTCGCCGTGATAGCCATTTTTGAATACGCCTGCATCGACCGAAACCAGGTCGCCGTTCTGCAGTTTACGGTCACTGGGAAAACCGTGCACCACGGCATCGTTCACGCTGATGCAGCAGGTAAAGGGGAATCCCTTGTAATTTTTGAAAGAGGGGATGGCGCCGTGGTCCAGTATAAATTGCTCTGCAAATGCATCTACTTCGAGGGTGCTGATACCCGGCCTGAGCATTTCCGCTACAGCCGCCAGGGTTTTGCTAACCAGCAGGGCGCTTTCGCGCATTATCTCTACTTCTGAACTCGTTTTATAATGGATCATCTTGAAAAAATCGAACATATTTTAAATTAACCGCGCCGGGAGCACGCAGAAGCGGCAAAGTTACGAAGCGCGGGGGGCTTTTTCTCACAGGGCGGTTTTTTTGTTTCTCACAGATGAAGGGGATTGGATTCACGCCAGGTGCGGCTTGGTTCACGCCGGAAGTAACTTGGTTTACGCCGGAAGTAGCTTGGTTCACGCCAGAAGTAACTTGGTTCACGCAAAGACCGCAAAGGAGCCAAGACGCAAAGAAATGGGATGCAGCTTGCCGGCATAGCAGCAATTGATTTGAAGGATAAAAAAGGAGTCGCAAAACACCCGACAAAAACACCCGTTGGTATTCCTGTCCGCAATACCCGTCGGGTAAAGAACCTACGGTATTCCCGACGGGTATAATTCCTTTGCGTCTTGGCTCCTTTGCGGTCTTTGCGTGAACCAAGTTACTTCCGGCGTGAACCAAGGTGAACCAAGCCGCACCTGGCGTGAATCCAATCACTTTCATCTGTGAGAAACAAAAAAGCGGGCGATCACTCACCCGCTTTCATATCATTCACTGCGCGAAACACGCAAAAGGACTCATTGAATCAACGTCGCTATTCACCCAATGCCGTTAAATAATCGGCGAACCACTCATCGACGATTGCCTTCCCTGGATACGACCACTCTTCATCAGGCCGTCGTATTGTCGCATCAGCAATTGGGTTTCCACCTGCTGCAGGGTATCGAGAATAACGCCGACCATAATCAGCAACGATGTGC
>JAKPBL010000466.1 GCA_029778965.1 Bacteroidota bacterium | reverse complement strand
CCGTCGCCATTTACATCGGTCACCGCCAGCGCACCCGCCGTCATATAAATAGTATCGAGCACGGAAGCCGTTCTTTGCAGTTGCCCCTGGCCGTTATTGAAATAAATGCGCGACTGGCGCTGCGGCTTCTGGCCGTAAAACTCATTGCCGCCCGATGCCACCACAAGATCGGGACTGCCGTCGTTGTTCAAATCGGCCCATACCGCATCAACATCTTCATAGCTGCTGTCGGCAGACAGCGCCGGCTGTGGCAGCATGCGGAAACGGCCGTTCGCCTGCTGTATAAATACGGCGCTTTTTTTATTCCGGGCCGCCCCGATAAAAAAGTCCTGGCGGCCATCGTTATTGATGTCAGATACTGCCAGCGCCGGTCCTTCGGTCGACAACTTATGCGGCAGCAATTGCTCGCGGTCAAACTCCCCAAAGGGATCTTCTTGATGCCCGAACCGAACATCATAGGCGGCAGTGATATCTGTCATCGGCGGCAGGCCCGCATCGGGCCGGGGCAGGAGTTTTCTCTTGTCGAGCCGCGGTAGTCCTGTTGTATAGGACAGTGAAATATGATTGCTGTTGCTATCAATAGCAACACGGCTATAGCTGTTGTCAGGCCATGCCAGCAACATTGAATCGGGCAGTACGCTGCCCCATGAAACCAGCATCGGCGCTTCCATAGACGACTGGAATCCGTGCACGGCCGATTTTTCATAGGTCCTGACAGCACCGCCTTTGTCGAATACAAGCAGGGTAGCCCCCAACGCGTTCCTGTTGCCGGGCGGGCCGGTGAGCTGCAGCGTAAACGCTTTTCTCTGAGCGCCGACCTCATTCCTGTACAAGACAGCAGGATCACCGATATTGTTTACAACGATATCAAGGTCGCCGTCGTTATCGAAATCAGCATATACGGCGCCGTTGGAAAATGTCAGCGGCGCATTGGCCAGATCTGCGGTAATATCGGCAAACTTCAGGTTACCTGTATTTCTGAAAAACTGGTTCGGTAACTTGATTTCGGGAAACTGTTCCGATAAAGCCAGCTCTTTCTCTCCCAGGTTATTTTGCCTGATCTGCGTTTGCACCTCATCGTTAGAAACGAAATTCACAAAGTCCATGTCGTTCATACGCTTGGGGATGCCATTGGAAACAAAAAGATCTTTGAGACCGTCGTTGTCAAAATCCATCCAAAGCGGCGACCATGACCAATCTGTCGCATACACGCCGGCATACAGCCCCACTTCGCTGAACATGCCATTGCCCCGGTTATATTGGAGGTTGTTCCGGGCATACTGGTAGTTGTATCCGTAACCGATTTTTGTGTAGAAAAGATTGTATTCATCTTCGCCCAGCGACCGCTTAAGAATGTACGGATCGTCGGGAAGCATATCGACCGAAATGATTTCGGGTTGCATATCGTTGTTTACATCGGCCACATCTACCCCCATCGAAAACTGGGAAGTATGCATCACCCGGCTGGTAAGTTCTTCCTTAAACCGGCCATTGCCCTGGTTGATATACAAATAATCGTTTTCATGAAAATCGTTGCCTATATAGATATCCGGATAGCCATCGAGGTTGATATCAGCGATGGCGATACCCAAACCATACCCGATCACCGAGCTATTGATACCTGACTCGCGGGTGGCGTCGGTGAAGTGCCCGCCATCGTTCCTGAAATAACGATCACCCGACAGGGGGTGAAAGGTGTTTTCAAATAGCTTTCTTTCTCCAAAAGTTCCGTTGTGGTGTACCGAATGGTTGAGGAGGTACATATCCAGGTCGCCGTCAAGATCGGCATCAAAAAATGCCGCCTGCGTCGAAAATCCTGAAAAGTCGACGCCCCATTCGGCGGCTGCATCACGATACTGCGGTATGCCGTCTTTAATACCGGTACATAACAACAGTTGATT
>JAKPBL010000465.1 GCA_029778965.1 Bacteroidota bacterium | reverse complement strand
CGCCGCCTTATGGGTTGTTCCGCAGGAGGCCAGTAAGAGCACCAGCCCCAGCACGCCAAATATTCTTATCAACGCATTTTTTTATTTACTGACTGATTGTGCAAAACTAAGAAATCCCGGTTTGAACCCGCGTCTTGAAAATTTGTTAATTGCAGCATGTCCAGTTTCTCGCATTTACACTGCCATACCCAATATTCCCTGCTCGACGGTGCAGCCTCCATCCAGTCTCTTTACAAAAAAGCTGTTAAAAATAATATGCCCGCGATCGCCATCACCGATCACGGCAATATGTTCGGCGCTTTTGAATTCGTATCGGAAGCCTATAAGCACAAGGGAGAAGACGGCAAACCGCTGGTGAAGCCGGTGGTAGGCTGCGAATTTTACGTAGTGGCCGACCGCCACCGCAAAAGCTTTACCAAAGAGCAGAAAGACGAGCGCTACCACCAGGTGCTGCTCGCTAAAAATGCAACCGGTTACCAGAACCTGATCAAGCTGACCTCGCTCGGTTTCACCGAAGGCCTGTACAGCAAGTATCCGCGCATCGACAAGGAGCTGATCGAAAAATACCACGAAGGGCTGATCGCCACCAGTTGCTGCATCGGCGCTTATGTACCCCAAACCATTCTGCATGAAAGCGAAGCCGCGGCAGAAAAAGAATTCAAATGGTGGCTGGATATTTTCGGCGAAGATTATTTCATCGAACTGCAGCGGCACAAAATTCCCGAGCAGGAAAAGATCAACGAAGTGCTGCTGCGCTTCTCCAAAAAATACAATGTGCCTGTTATCGCTACGAACGACAGTCACTATACCGACCAGGACGATGCCAATGCGCATGATATCCTGCTTTGCATCAACACCGGCGAAAAGCAAAGCACGCCCGGCTTCGACGATTTCGTAAACGACGATACCCAGGTTCGCAACCGCCGTTTCAAATTCCCGAACGACCAGTTCTATTTCAAATCGACCGAGGAAATGACCCGGCTCTTCAGCGACATTCCCGAATCGATCTCCAATACCAATATGATCGTGGAGCGCGTGGAACTGCTGAACCTGAAGAAAGACATCCTTCTCCCCGCCTTTCCTGTTCCCGCCGAGTTCCGGGTACACGGCGACAGCAACCTCAACCAGTGGGAATACCTCAAGCACCTCACCACCGAAGGTGCGCGCGAACGCTATGCAGAGATGACGCCCGAAATCCAGGAGCGCATCGATTTTGAGCTGTTCACCATCAAAACGATGGGTTTCGCGGGGTACTTCCTGATCGTAAGCGATTTCATCCGCGCAGGCCGCGACATGGGCGTATTTGTAGGCCCGGGCCGCGGGTCGGCTGCCGGAAGCGTGGTGGCCTACTGTATCGGCATCACCAATATCGACCCCATCAAATACAACCTGCTGTTCGAACGGTTCCTCAATCCCGATCGTAAGAGCATGCCCGATATCGATACCGATTTCGACGACGACGGCCGGCAGCGCGTGATCGACTATGTGGTATCGAAATACGGCCAGAACCAGGTAGCGCAGATCGTCACTTATGGTACCATGGCTGCCAAAATGAGCATCAAAGACGTGGCGCGGGTGTTGGATCTGCCGCTGTCGGAATCGAACGCACTCGCTAAAATGGTTCCTGAAAAACCGGGCATCGAATTGCGGCGGGTGCTGAAAGCGCCGCTAACCGATAAAGAAGGCGAAAAATCACTCGAAAGCAAGGAGCAGCTCGGGCCTGAAGACCTTGAACAGGTACGCAAGCTGCGCGAGATATACAACGGCAACGACATTAAAGCGCAGGTGCTGCACGAAGCCGAACGCCTGGAAGGATCGGTGCGCAATACCGGCCTGCACGCGGCGGGCATCATCATTGCACCCGACGACCTGATGAGCATCATACCGGTGTGTACGGCAAAAGATTCCAGCCTGCTGGTAACGCAGATAGAAGGCAGCATCATTGAAGAAGCCGGTGTTATCAAGATGGACTTCCTGGGGTTGAAAACCCTCACGATCATCAAGAATGCATTGGACATGATCAGGGTCAACCACGGCGTCGAGATCGAAATAGACGAAATACCGCTCGACGACGAAGAGACCTTCCGGTTGTACCAGCATGGCGACACCATCGGTACGTTCCAGTTTGAAAGTCCCGGGATGCAGAAATACCTGCGCGACCTGCGTCCCGACCAGTTCGCCGACCTCATTGCGATGAACGCCCTGTATCGCCCGGGTCCCATCGCCTATATCCCCAACTTTATCGACCGCAAGCACGGTCGCGAAGCCATCAGTTACGACCTGCCCGAGATGGCTGAATAC
>JAKPBL010000440.1 GCA_029778965.1 Bacteroidota bacterium | reverse complement strand
TCACATTAATAAGCGTTTGTTGCCGGTGACAAAACCGACCTGCCGGTTAACCCGCACGGCTTAATCCAGAAAGTCGTCTTCTTGGTTTTTGGGACCGTATTTGTCGAATAATTTATCGATCGCGCCGCCAAAGAGTGGGAATTTCGATTTTGCGAAATTTTTGATGACGTCGATGGCTTTATATGCCTGTGCCTCGGTGAGCCCTTCGGCCATGAGCTGATCAACCAGTTCTTTCATATATGTAAGATATGTACCTGTAAGTTACAACGAAAAGCCGGGGTCAGCGCCAGATAAGTGAGCCACTGCAGGCGACGCCGTGTTGGTTGGCGCCGGGTGTGCACAGCCCGATCGCGCTGTAGTGAGGTAGTTGCAAAAAAAAGCCGCCTCTTTGCGGAGAGGCGGCGGAGTGCTTATGTTTTTTGAAGCCGAAAGGTTAAGCCACTTTCAGCAGGCTCATTTTACTCTTGTCGAATTTTTTTCCGGCGTATTCGAGCGTCAGGTGGAACTTGGTTTCCTTGCTGGAAGGGAGTTCGAACATGGCATCGGTGAGAATGCTTTCGCAAATGGAGCGTAGTCCGCGGGCGCCCAGCTTGTATTCCATCGCTTTGGCAACCATGAAGTCGAGTACATCGTTGTCGATGGTCAGCTCGATGCCCTCAATATCGAACAGGCGCTTGTATTGCTTGATCAGTGCGTTCTTCGGCTCGGTCAAAATGGAACGTAGTGTTTCGGCGTCGAGCGGGTTCAGGTAGGTGACTACCGGCAGGCGGCCCAATAACTCGGGGATTAATCCGAAGTGTTTCAGGTCCTGCGCGTTCACGTATTGCAGCAGGTTCTTTTTGGCGGCTTCCTGCGCTTCTTTGTTTACGTTGAAACCGATGGCGTTGGTGTTCACGCGGCGGGCGATCAGTTTATCGACCCCGTCAAAGGCGCCGCCGCAGATGAAGAGAATATTCTGCGTATTGATTTTGATGAGCTTTTGCTCGGGGTGCTTGCGGCCGCCCTGCGGGGGAACCAGCACGTCGGTGCCTTCCAGCAGTTTGAGCAACCCCTGCTGTACACCTTCGCCGCTAACATCGCGCGTAATCGACGGGTTGTCACCTTTACGGGCGATCTTGTCAATCTCGTCGATATACACGATACCGCGCTCGGCCGCCGCCACGTCGTAGTTGCATACCTGCAGCAGGCGGGTGAGGATGCTTTCCACGTCTTCGCCCACATAACCCGCTTCGGTAAATACCGTGGCGTCTACGATGGCGAAGGGAACGTTCAGCAGCTTGGCAATGGTTTTGGCGAGCAGTGTTTTACCGGTGCCGGTTTCGCCCACCATCACGATATTGCTTTTCTCAATATCGACGTCGCCGTCGGTGGGTTTCTGCTGCAGTCGCTTGTAGTGATTGTAAACGGCGACGGACAATACCTTTTTGGCATCGTCTTGCCCGATTACATATTCATCGAGGAAGCGTTTGATTTCAATGGGTTTCTTAACCGTGAGCTTGAAGCCGGGGCCACTGGGTTCTGACCGGGTCAGTAGTTCCTGCTCAATGATTTCTCTTGCGTGTTCCACACAGTTCTCGCAGATGTGACCGTCTTGCCCGGCGATGAGGATTTTTACCTCGTCGCGGCTCCGGCCGCAGAAAGAACAGTGTAAGGTATTTTTAGCCATATTCGTTTTGCTGATTGCAAAGATAAAAAACCGTTCCGGCATATCGGAACGGTCATTTACGATGTTTTATTACGATTCCCGGGGGTGAAAATCCCGTTACGGCGTATTAAATTTTGTCAATGACCTGGTCTACGATGCCATACGCAAGGGCGTCTTTGGCGTCCATCCAGTAATCACGGTCGAAATCTTTCATGATCTGGGCCACGGTTTTGCCGCAATTCTCGGCTAATATCCTGGCACCCAGCTCTTTAACTCTTTTAGTTTGGATGGCCTGGATTTCCAGGTCAGCGCTCACCCCCTGCATATAGCCGCCGAGGCTGGGCTGGTGGATCATCACTTCGCCGTGCGGGTAGATGAACCGGCGGCCTTTTACACCGCCACTGAGTAAAATCGACCCCATTGATGCGGCGAGCCCCATACAAATGGTGCTTACCGGGCTTTCGAGCATGCGCATGGTATCATAGATGACCATGCCGCTGGTTACCACGCCGCCGGGACTATTGATGTAAAATTTGATCTCCTTGCCTTTGTCGTGGTCGTTCAGCAACAGCATTTTCGTCACCACTTCGCGGGCTGATTTGTCGTCTACCGGCCCCCAGAGATGAACGGCCCGTTCGTTGAAGAAATATTTTTCGAGCTTCTTATTAAGCATCATGAGGTCGTCGCGTTTGTCTTCCGGCTGCTTCTCTTCTTCGTCTTCCATTCTGAACGACCCGTAGGTAGCGTTGTATAACATGGTCAGCTTGTTTTTAAGGGTAATTAGTCTTTGTTTTCTTTGCGGGGGTTCACCAGCAGCACTTCGTCTACCAGGCCGTATTCTTTGGCTTCAAGCGAGGTAAGCCAGTAATCGCGGTCGCAATCTTTTTCCACCTGCTTGATGGGCTTACCCGTGTGGTTGGCGATGATCTCGTACAATTCCCTTTTCAGCTTGCGGATCTCATTCACGGTGATTTCGATGTCGGATGCCTGTCCGCCGATAGCGCCACTCGGCTGGTGCATCATGACGCGGCTGTGCTTCAGGGCCGTTCTCTTACCCTTGGTGCCCGAGCACATCAGCACGGCGCCCATCGATGCCGCCATACCGATACAGATAGTGGCTACATCGGGGGTGATGTACTGGATGGTATCGTACATGCCGAGGCCGGCGTACACGCTGCCCCCGGGACAGTTGATATACATCTGGATGTCGCGGGTACGGTCGGTGCTTTCGAGAAAGAGGAGCTGTGCGGTGATGATATTGGCCACTTCGTCGTTGATGGGATACCCGAGGAAAATGATCCGGTCCATCATCAGGCGGCTGTATACGTCCATTACCGCGATATTCATGGGGCGCTCTTCAATGATGTTCGGCGTCAGGTTGGTGACCTGGTGCTTCTGGTAATCGTGCAGGGTCAGGCTGGAAATGCCTCGGTGTTTGATTGCATATTTTTCAAATTCTGATGCCATATTTCCGGATTGTTTGTTTAAATGTAAGGACTAGAGTGGATCAAATACCTTTCCAATTGAAAATCATGACAAAAAGGCGGGGTTTTTCATTTACCCGTCGGGTCGCACCCGACGGGTGCCACCTGACGGGTGGGGAGCAGGTGCAAAAAAACGGGCGCCACCAGGGGCGCCCGTTGGAAGGTTTTTAATGGCTAGTGATGATGATGGTGCTCGGCCTGCATTTTTTGGAAGGCTTCGAGGCTGATCGGCTTTTCGTCTTTTTTCACTTTGCTTTCGGCCAGGGCAAATACTTTGTCGGCCTGGATGCGGTGAAAACTGTCTTCCACGAATTTGCGGTCTTTCATCATGCGCTCCACATAGTCGTTCACCCAGGGCTGGTCGGCATCGAGCTGGGCCATATTCATGCCGCCCATATAGCTGAACAGTTGGTTCCTGGCAAAGCCGCGCAGGTCGTCGGGATTGACTTCAATATTATGGTCTTTTACCAGCTTGTCAACGATCAGGGTCCATTTGAGCGAGTTGGCGAAACCGGGGTATTCACGGTTGGCTTCGTCTTCGGTTTTGGCCTGCTCGCCGTTGTTCTGGATCCAGCGCTTCAGGAAGGTTTCCGGGAAGTTGATATGGGTATTGTCGATGAGATAGTGATAGATGCCATCGAACAACTGGTTGCGGCTTTGCGTATCGAGCTGTGCCTGGATATCTTCTTTGATGGCGTTGCGGAAGCCAGCTTCATCGGCGATCTCCCGGTTAGGGAATACGGCTTTGAAAAGCGTGTCGTCGAACGCCGCTTTTTCAACCAGTCCCACTTTGGTGATGGTCATTTTGAACCGGCGGTCGGCGTCGGCGGCATCGGTGGTGGAAAGACCAAGATCTCCCAATACCCATTCGCGCTCTTTGGCGTCGAATGCTTCGGAGAGAGCAGCTTCCACGCTGTCGTCGGCTTTCTTGCCGATCAGCGAGGGGCGGAAGGATTCGCTGAAATATTTTACCAGCAGGGAGTTGTCTTTTGTAATACCGCCTTCAACAGGGTTGCCGGCTGCATCAATTTCCGTGAATTGTAGGTTCAGCACGTTGTCATCGCCTGTAACTGTTTCGGGGTTGGTCATATTGCCATGACGTAACTGCAGGCGGCTCAGTTCTTCGTCGATCATGGCGTCGGTCACTTCGATCTTATAAAAAGGAAGCGTAGCGGTATCGAGCTGGGCGATGGCATAGTCGGGTTTCAGGCCGATTTCAAAGGCGAAAGCATAATCGTCGGGTTTATTGAAATCGAGCTGGCGCGAATCGTTCTCGGGCAGCGGCAGCGGCTGGGCGAATATTTCCAGCTTTTCATTCACCATGTAATCGTTGAGGTTCTTCTCTACCGATCTCAGCACTTCGTCCACGAACACGCTCTGACCGTGCATTTTCCGGATAAGTCCGGCCGGCACCATGCCTTTCCGGAAGCCGGGGATATTTGCCTGCCTGCTATAATTCTTGAGTGCTTTTTCAAAAGAAGGCAGGTAATCTTCCTTTGCCAGCGTAACAGTGATCTTGTCGTTCAGCAAACCGATATTTTCCCGGGTAACTGTTGCCATAATAAAAACTTTTGGGGGTGCAAAGGTACGAAAAGTTTATGGTTTGTGGTCTATGGTTTATGGTTAGTTCCAGGTTGAGCGGCGTATAAAAAGGATATGGAGAGCCCGATACGGGGGCCAGCCATAAACCATAGACCACAAACCATAAACTTTCCTCATTTGTCTTGCAGCACCAGCAGCGGCAGATCCGTTCTGTAGGCCATTTCGGCGGTATGGCTGGCGTTGAGCAAGCGGTGCCACCAGTTGTGGCGATGGGCTACCATTACCAGGAGCTGACTGGGGTGGCTGGCGAGAAACTGGTCGAGGCCCTCTTCGACCGAATCGTGCTTTTCGTGGAAGAACTGATGCAGGGCCTGGCCGAGCTTTTGTTGCAGGCCCGATTTGCCGTTTGCCTGCGTTTCACTCAACTCTTCGCCGGGTCGCTGTACATGCACTACCTGGAGCAGCACATCGGCTTGTATGCTGAGCCAGCTTTGCAGCAGGCGCAGGCTGGCTTCGTTCATGGCATCGTTGAAATCGGTTGCATAGGTAATGGTATGGAGGCTTTCGTAACTGTGGCCGGCCGGAACCACCAGCACCGGCAGTTTCGATTTGCGGATGATGGCGGCGGTGGTGCTGCCGATGAATTTATCGAGCGCGCTGTTGGCGCCGCGCATGCCTGCCACCACCAGATCGGCGTTCAGCTCACCTGCCTGGTAAATGACTTCGTCGGCCGGCATGCCGATGTTCACCAGCGTCTTGATCTTTCTTCCGGCGATGCCCTCCAGGCCGGCAGCGATTTTTGCCATCTGCCGCTCATTCTCTGCCTGGATCTCTTCGGCGGACACCATGACATAGGGCATTTCACCGACCGGTGTCGGTAACATAAACACATGCAGCAGTGTAAGGTCGGCACCGGTTTTCCGGCTGAGAACGGCCGCATACCGGGCGGCATTCAGGGATGCGTCGGAGAAGTCGGTGGCGACGAGAATGGATTGCATGGCGCTTGTTTGACATAAAGGTAGAAAAAGTCAACAGGCAAAATCCAAAACGGGGTGGTTAAAATGACTGGGTGATGCGTATACCAGGCGTGACACCTCTGAAGAGATCATGAAAATAGAAGAGTGGGTCGATATTGGTTTTCCGCCAGCTAAAGCGACCAAAACTAAGGCGGAACGTATTTTTCTCCATCAGGTCGCCCTGCCGGTAGTATAACCAGCCCAGCGATCCGATGCCGGTGAAACTGGTTTCTTTCAGCGGATCTTTATTTTCCACGGGCCGTTGCCCATATGTCAGTGAAATGAAGTCGTTGCGATAGCTCTGCAGTTTGCCTTCGGTGTTTTTGGCGAATAGGTACATAGGTTCCCAACCTACACCCACCACATGCATCCAACTGCGCCTGGCATTGCTGAAATTGCCGTAAACACCCAGGCTTATTCCCGGTGAAAAATAGTTCTTGTAATTCTGCACCGACACTGCGAGGTTCAGCGAAAGATAGTCCCTCGAGCTGTGAGCGCCGCCGCCCTGCCGGTCGCCGGTAATATTGTTGTCTTTCGCCATTTTCCAGCTAAGTCCGTCGCCCCAGTTACGTTGCCATTTCCTGTTTTTGTTGTCGGCATAAAACCGCAGGCGGTCGGTTATTTCGGTTAAGGATACCTGTTGCAGGTCTTCTATTTTATTGACCGAAAAAATAAACTCATAGTACCGGTCACCGCTGCTTTGTTTGCCGTTCATTAGTGCGGGCGGATGGGGGATGATGCCCAACATCCGCACGGTGTCCTGCCCGGCTTTGATAGCGGCGAGTTCGCCATTCATGACCAGAAAGCTGTTTTCGGTATCGGGGATTCGGCGCAGGCTGATTTTGCGAATGCCCAGCGCATTGCTGAAATGATCTATGTAGTATTGGGCGACCGGGTCGGTCATGCTGTCTTTCAGCGGCGCCAGATCCAGGAGGCAACGGCTCACTATTGAGTCGAGATTGCTCAGCCGGGGGATGTCTGCCAGGTCGCTGAGAAATACCGTTACCGAATTGCCCCTGCCCAGGTCGATCCTCACCTTGTGGGCATAGTTGTAATCGGCAGGTGTTTTAAAAACAGGGCCATGGGTTTGGGCATTCACTGCCTGCCCGGCAGCAACCAGCGCCAGGAAATAAATTATTTTTTTCATGCGATCAATGATTGAAAAGAATGATGACTGAATTGGGCGACGACCGGTTTTCGGCGGGCGGCTGCGGGTTGAAAAAGCTCATCCTGCGCTGGTCTTTGCCCGTTTGAATATCGAGAAGCTGACGAGGTGTGCTGATTTCATTGAGGTGAACCACTTTTCTTTTTTTGATGGTCAGCGGATCGGTGAACCGGCTGCTCATGGCGACGGCATCAATGACAATGGCGGGCGGGGCCGGTGAGATGGACGGGGTAATCGTGGCCGGCATCATCCTCAACGGTGCTGCCTGGCGGGGATCACTTTTCCGACGGCGTGCTGAGCCGGCGACGTTGATCGAACGGGGCTTTTGCGCTTTACCGCCCGGTGTTATCATTTCTTTGTTGTCGGTATATGTTACCGTGCTGCCGGGAGTGGTAACAGCGTTGCCCACGGGTGTTTCGGCATTGCCGGTGGATAAAGAAACGACGGGGTCTGGAAAATCTTTACCGGCAACGGTGTCCTGTCTGCCCGCGAGCAGGTAAACCAATCCTGCACTTATGGCCAGCACCACCACCGCTGCGGCTGCTCTTTGGTAGGGCGGATAGAGGAAATGTCTTTTTCCCGCCGGTTGTTTGTCGCCGTTTTGCAGGCGCCGCGACAGGCTTTCCCAGGCTGCGGCCTTGTCGAAGGATGCATCGTTGCCCGGCAAAGGGGCATCGATCTCTTCCCGCCAGTGCGGGGCATTGCTTAATCCGTTGTTCTGCAAATTATTTGATCCGCCGTTCTGCATAATTCGAATTTTGTTGTTGATACAATTTTTGCAAAAGGTGTCGCGCTTTGCTCAACTGCGACTTTGACGTGCCTTCCGCAATGCCCAGCGCCGATGCGATTTCCGCATGCGTAAAACCTTCCACCTCGTAGAGGTTGAACACCGTTCGGTATCCGACGGGCAACTGCACGATCAGCGCCCTGATATCGGCTGCCTGCATCCGGTCGAATGCGTCGGCAGGCAGTGCGATCTGTTCGTGCAGCAGATCGGCCTCGATGGTGAACACATGCTTCTTTCGCAGGAACATCAGGCATTCGTTGATCATCAGTTTTTTTAACCATCCATAAAAGGCGGCGTCTGAATGATATTCAAAATGTCCGATATGGGTGAAAGCCTTTAAATAGCCGTTCAGCATCGACTCTTCGGCGTCTTCCTTCTTTTTCAGGTAGCGGCGGCAAAGCGCCATCATCCGGTCGGCCGTTTCATCGAACAGCAACTGCTCTGCCGCCCGGCTGCCTGCCCTGATCTCGTTGATAAGTTCGCCGATTTGCATAGTCTCTGGCTATTGAAATGCAAAAACTTTAAGCCCGGTTGCCTGGTCCGTCGTTTTTTCCTGGCAACACCCGCA
>JAKPBL010000436.1 GCA_029778965.1 Bacteroidota bacterium | reverse complement strand
AGAGCTGCCGCTTGCCTGCAATACTTCCACCCCGTTCAGCAGGCCCGGCTCATACCTCGCCGTAAACACCGCGTTTTTGTTTACCACAATGTTCTGCACCGCACTGTCGAGGTTATCGGGCCCTTCGAGACAATACACCAGGGGTCCCCGTTGCAGGGCAAACCGAGAGCGATCGTCTTTCACCGAACGGTTGGCTATAACCTTCTGTATTTCCATCGGGAATACCAGGCTCACCACATCGCCTTTTTTCCAGGTACGATTCAGCACCACATATCCCTTTTCCGTTTTCAAGGGTACGGGCTTACCGTTGAGTTGCACGGCAACGGCCGGCATCTTCTCTTCCAGGAACGAATACAAAGAGCCTGGCGCGGCTTCGCCTTTTGCCCAGCCGGGTATGCGCAGGTACAGGGCAAAAGCCGCCGTTTTTTCCGGGTTCACCTGCACCTGCACATCTCCCTTCCAGGGATAGCCGGTTTCCTGGTTCACCGTTACTTTCGCGGCGGGTAACTGAATGGTTGCCGTATTGGCCACATACAGGTTAACATAGATCCTGTTCCGCTGCTGCGCATACACATAGCCGGGAATCGAGGGCATGAACCTCGTCATATTAGATATGCAGCAGGCACAGTTGAACCAGGCCGCACGCTGGTGCTGCCCCATCGAAGCAAGGGGATTGGGATAAAAGAATTTGTTACCGCTCAGTGATACACCCGATAGCAAGCCATTGTACAGGATGCGCTCCAGCACATCAAAATACCGCGCATCGCCATTCAGGTAAAACATGCGGCTGTTCCAGTACACGTTCGCGATCGATGCGCAGGTTTCGGCATACGCGCTCATATTGGGCAGGTCGTAGGCCGCACCGAATGCTTCGCCGTTGCCGGTGGCGCCGATACCGCCCGTCAGGTAAAGCTTATGCTCTACCACATCGTTCCAGATATCGTTGATGGCCCGCACATAACCGTCGTTGCCCGTCAGCGCCGCCACATCGGCCATACCGGTGTACATATATGCCGCGCGCACCGCATGGCCTACCGCCGTATGCTGCTGCACTACGGGCATGTGGCTCTGGCTGTATTCGGCGCCCTTCACCCGGCCATCGCCGCGGATATCGAGAAAATATTTAGCCAGGTCGAGATATTCTTTCCTGCCCGTTACCCGGTACATTTTGGCCAATCCCATTTCCACTACCTGGTGGCCAGGGAAATAAGGCAATTTGCCTCCTATAAAATCTTTTACCAGCAGGTTGGCATTTTTGATCGCAATGTCTAAAAAGTTCTTTTTGCCGGTGGCCAGATAATGCGCGGTCGCCGCTTCGAACAGGTGACCGCTGTTGTACAACTCGTGGCTGAGGTCAGGATCGTTTTCCCAGCGTTTTTCGCTGATCCATTCATGCAGCTTTTTCGGCTTCATGGTACGGAAAGTGTACAGGTAGCCGTCGGGCTCCTGCGCAGCCGCAATAATGGCGATCAGCGTATCGACCGACGCCTCCAGCGCCTTGTCGGGCTTTACCTGCAGCGAATAGGAAGCACCTTCTATCAGCTTATAGATGTCCGTATCGTCAAACGGGTATACAGAGTGTTTGTCAGCCGGCATTTTCCCTGCGGCGCTCAGGAAATTATCGATGCGTCCTTCTTCCCGGCATTTCTGCAGCACATAAGGAATGGTAACCGTACGGTTCGTCTCTATTTTCGGCGCCCAGAAATCGTCGTGAAAATGTACCTGGGTGAATGGCACCGGCTGGATAGGATAATCCGCCTTCATTGTTTGCGCAGCAGCGCAGGCTGCCAGCAAAATCATCGCAGCAGCAAGCAGGGAATTTCTTTTCATACATTTAAATGTACAAAATACAATTATTATTACCGCCTGATATTTGCCAATAATTTTCCTAAATTTCCCTGGTTAAAACGACGCCATGCCAACTTCCCGCCGCCGCTTCCTGACCGGGTCAGGATCGATCCTGCTCGGGTCAGCCCTGTTACCCGCTTTCGGAACCACACTTTTTGCCCGCAATCCGCTCCGGTTTTCCGCGCTCGACAAGATCAACGTAGGCCTTATCGGCGTAAACGGCATGGGATGGAGCAATCTTACCGCGCTGTTGAAAATACCCAATACGCAGTGTGTTGCGCTTTGCGATGTAGACGCCAATGTGCTGGCCAAAAGAGCCGCCGAACTGAAGACGCCGGTCAAAACCTATGGCGATTACCGCCAACTGCTCGACAACAAAGACGTACATCTCATGATCATCGGCACACCCGACCATTGGCATTGCCTCATGATGGCCGATGCCTGCGCCGCCGGCAAGTTCGTGTATGTTGAAAAGCCCTGCGGCAATTCGGTGGAAGAATGCCGCCTTATGGAAGCCGCCCAAAAACGGTATAGCAGCTTTGTACAGGTAGGCCAGTGGCAGCGCAGCGCCCCGCATTTCAGGGATGCCGTCGCTTTTGTTCAAAGCGGAAAGCTGGGCAATGTGCGTATGGTGAAATCCTGGGCTTACCAGGGATGGATGAAACCGGTGCCGGTGCTGGCAGATAGTACGCCGCCCGCCGGCGTTGATTATAAAACCTGGCTGGGGCCGGCCGTACTGCGACCCTTTAATGCCAACCGCTTCCATTTTAATTTCCGCTGGTTCTGGGATTATGCCGGCGGACTGATGACCGACTGGGGCGTACACATGATGGACTATGCCCTACTGGGCATGAAAGCCGGCTTTCCGAAAACAGTAATGGCCTCCGGCGGAAAAATGGCCTATCCCGACGATGCTTCCGAAACGCCCGATACTCTCGCAGCAATATTTGAATACGACAAATTCAATATCGTTTGGGAACATGCTACGGGAATCGACCTCGGTCCCTACGGGCTCACCCACGGTACGGCCTTTATCGGCAACAATGGCACCCTGGTGCTCAACCGCGAAGGCTGGTATGTAAAACCCGAAGGCAAAAAAATGGAAGAAGTGCCGCTGCAAAAAGTACAGGGCGATTCTCTCCTGCTGCATCACCAGAATTTCATCGACTGTATCCGCAATAATAAGCCGGGCGATATCCATACACCGATCGGCGAGGCCAGCAAAACCGCGCAGGTTTGCCAGTTGGGCAATATTGCCTTCCGCACGCGTGAAAAACTAGCCTGGAACAACGAAGCCGGCCAGTTCAACGCCGCCGATGCCAACGAACTGCTGAAAGCCTCTTATCACAACGGGTATCAATTACCGAAACTGGTTTAACCGTTCAACAGGAATACCTATCTTCCGGCACCAACCACCACTGCATGAGTCAACATCATTTTCAGCCGACCCTCAAACTGCTCGACGCCACCATGATCGTGGCGGGTTCCATGATCGGTTCCGGTATCTTTATCGTGAGCGCCGATATCACCCGTAACGTCGGCAGCGCCGGCTGGCTGATTGCCGTATGGCTGATCACCGGGTTTATGACCATTACCGCCGCCCTCTCGTACGGCGAGCTCAGCGGTATGTTCCCGCGCGCCGGCGGGCAGTATGTCTATCTCAAAAAAGCCTATAACCCGCTGATGGGCTTTTTATATGGCTGGAGCTTTTTTTCGGTGATACAAACAGCCACCATTGCCGCAGTGGGTGTGGCCTTTGCGAAGTTTACGGCCTACCTGTTTCCCGTGGTAAGCGAAGACAATATTATCATGGACCTCGGGTTTACGCAGGTGTCGGCCGCGCAGCTACTGTCGATCTTCATCATTGTTGTACTAACGTATATCAATACCCGCGGTATAGAAAGCGGTAAAGCGATACAAACCACGTTCACGCTCACCAAGCTGATCAGCTTATTCGGGCTCATCGTTTTCGGACTGTTCGCCTTCAAAGCCGATATCTGGCAGGCCAACTGGACCGACGCCTGGAAATTGCAGTCGCGCACCACCGACGGCACGCTGGGCGACTATACCACCGTGGCCGCCATGGGCGCCATCGCCGCGGCGATGGTGGGGTCGATCTTCAGCTCCGACTCCTGGAACAACGTAACCTTTATTGCCGGCGAGATCAAAAACCCCGCAAAGAATATCGGGCTCAGCCTATTCCTGGGCACCCTTATCGTTACCGTGGTGTACGTGTTGACCAACGTGGTGTATACCGCCGTATTGCCGCTCAATGAAATTGCAGGTGCTGAAAAGGATCGCGTGGCAGTATCCGCCGCTCATTCCATCATCGGCAATGCGGGCACTATTACCATCGCCATCCTGATCATGGTCTCCACTTTCGGCTGTAACAACGGGCTGATCCTCGCGGGAGCCAGGGTGTATTACACCATGTCGAAAGACGGGCTCTTCTTTAAAAAGGCCGGCACCCTGAACAACAACAACGTTCCGGCATGGGCACTTTGGGTGCAATGCGTGTTCGCCGCCGCCTGGAGCCTTTCGGGTAAATACGGACAACTGCTCGATATGATCTCGTTCGTGGTAGTGGGCTTTTACATGCTCACCATCGCGGGCATTTTTATACTGCGCAAGAAAATGCCTGATGTGCCGCGCCCCTACAAGGCATTCGGATTTCCGGTATTGCCCGTCATTTATATTATCATGGGCCTCAGCTTCTGTATCCTGCTGATCATTTATAAGCCCGGCTTCACCTGGCCGGGACTGATCATTACGCTGCTGGGCATCCCCATCTATTACCTTATCGGTGGCAACAAGCGCCAGGCCGCCGTCAATACAGACTGATATGAAAAAGCTTTGCTTTCTGCTGCTGTCACTAACCATTGCACTCGCCATGAATGCACAATCAGGTAAACAACTCCGGCACGTGGTATTGTTCAAATTCAAACCCACGGCCACCGAAGCACAGATCAAAATGGTGGAGGAAACCTTCAAACAGCTTCCTGCCACCATCAAAACCATCAAGGAGTTTGAGTGGGGAATAAATAATAGTCCCGAGGGATTGAACGAAGGCCTAACCCATTGCTTCCTGGTGACTTTTGCCAGTGAGAAAGACCGCGACGATTACCTGCCCCATCCCGCCCATAAGGCGTTCGTACAAAAACTGGGCGAACTGCTGGACAAAGCAGTGGTGGTGGACTACTGGGCAACGGATAAATTGTAAGCCCTCTCTCCGTCAAAAACGGTCGGCCCGGAAAGCGTCGATATTAACCGAGGTTTTTTCGCCGGAAGCGATTTCGGCTACCAGCTTCCCGGTGGCGGGCCCCAGGCTCAGTCCCATCATGGCATGCCCGCCGCCGATCACCAGATTATCGGTGCCTTTGGCCGTGCCGATATAGGGCAACCCGTCGGGCGAGCAGGGCCTGAATCCATACCAGACATCTTTTTGCGAAGGCATGGCGAGCTGGTTATCGGGGAAATATTTGGGAATCGATTCAACAATACCTCTTACCCGCTGCATGTTCACGGTCTCATTCAGGGTAGCCAGCTCCATGGTTCCGCCATACCGCATCCGGCCGGCCATCGGCGTAATCGCCACACGGGCTTCACACAATATGGCGGGAACATCCAGCTTTACTGCGGGGTTTTCCAGGGTAAACGAATACCCTTTGCCGGGCATCAGCGGGATCTTTACGCCGGCTTTCGACGCCAGCTCCGGCAACCAGGAACCGGCGGCAAAAACAAAGAGATCACCGCGTATATTTTCCGGCCCTGCTTCCACCGACACCAGTTTACGTCCGTTACGGCGCACCTTACTAACGGCGTGGCCTAACCGAAATTGAACACCTTTCGCCCGCAGGGCGTTTATCAGCGCCGGTATCAGTTGATTGGGATACAGGTGACCATCGCAACGATAGTGAACCGCGCCGAGCACATCCAGCCGGGTGCCCGTTTCAACGGCCTGGGCCTCCTCGCGGTTCAGGGCTACCGCGTCCAGTCCCATCGACCGCGCTTTTTCCGCCAGGTGGTATTCTTCCTCGGCGGTTTTCTCTTCCTTGAAATACATCATAATGCCTTTCTGCTCGAAAGAGAAATCAAACAGTGCATCCCGCTTCCACTCCTCGTACAACGAACGGCTCAGCAGGTTGATGTCGCGCAAAAACGGCGCGGCATACTCTACCTTGTCAGCCTTGGCGCTGGCGATGAATTTCAATCCCCAGTTGATCAGCCGCCAACTGGGCGAGGGCTTTACATAAAACGGGCTTTTGGAATCGAACATCCATTTGATGCCCTGGGCCACGATGCCGGGCGTGGCCAGCGGCACGAAGTGGCTGGGCACCACCATACCGAGGTTGCCGTAAGAGCAGTTGTCGTGCAGATCGGAACGATCTACCAACTCTACTTCCCATCCGGCTTCGCGAAGGTACCAGGCGCTGCAAAGGCCGATGATACCGCCGCCTACTACTACAGCTTTCATATTTTATACAACGGCATCGCGGGTATATACGCCATTCAGCTTGCGCATAATGCCCAGCGGGTTATCATTTTTTAATGCATCGGGCAACAAAGCGGCGGGCGCATCCTGTAAGCATACCGGGCGCAGAAAACGCTTAATGGCGTCGGCGCCTACAGAAGTGCTCCTTCCGTCGGTAGTAGCGGGGTACGGTCCACCGTGTACCATCGCATGGCAAACTTCCACACCCGTGGGAACGGCGTTATAAATCAGCCGGCCCACCCGCGCACCCAGCGTGCCGATGGCAGGCTGGAAAGCGGTAAAGTCGGCATCGGTGCCGAATACGGATCCGGTTAGTTGTCCGTGGATAGCCTCCAGGGCCGCAACCATATCTTCCGGCGAATCGCAAGTCACCAGCAGGCTCGAGGGACCGAACACCTCGTTCTGGAATTCTTCATTATTCCTGAAAGCGGCCGCACTTACTTTCATCAGAGCGGCGCTTCCTTTATAGTCGGCAGATGCGTTGGGGTTCTCTACCACCACTTCCACGCCCTTCATTGCCGCCAGCTTCTGCTTCTCGTTGTAGTAGGCCGAACAGATGGTCTTGTTCAGCATGGTCGCCGCGGGCACTGTTGAAAGTGCTTCCGCCAGCGCATTTTCAAATGCATCGGTGGCAGTGCCCTTCACCACGAATAACAATCCGGGATTGGTACAGAACTGTCCTACACCCAGCGTAACCGAGCCGGCGATCTGCGCGGCGAGCGCCACGGGATCGGCGGCAATCTTGCCGGGCAGCAGCAATACCGGGTTAATGC
>JAKPBL010000423.1 GCA_029778965.1 Bacteroidota bacterium | reverse complement strand
GTTTCTCGTCGAGCAGGTCGTTCAGCTCGGTAACGGTGATCTGCACACCGCGCATCAGCTCACCCGCTTCATCGGTGTAATGCACGGGCAGGTGAGGCGCCTGGCGGCTGAGCCGGTAATCGTGCAGGGCGGCGTTGGCGCGTACAACGGGTTGCAGCAGGCCCTTCAGCCAGCGGCAGGTCAGCACCCCTGCAGGCAGGGTACACAACAGCGCCGTGGCAAAAACGGAGAACGGCGTTAACGGAAAGGGCGCCCAGGCCAGCAGTATCGCCATGCCCAGCAGCGGCAGGCATATGCCTGCAACGGCAACGAACATAAATTTACGGGCATAGCTTCCGGCCCAAAGGCTGCTGGCAGATAAAATGCGGTAGATGTTGTTCATTGTATCTGGTCTACTGTTCTAATGTAGGCTTTAATTTGTATTTTCCCTGTTATGAAAAAAGCTACAGGAGCCAGCTTGTCGGCCATGATGTTCATGGAATATTTTATCTGGAGCGCATGGTATGTTACGATGGGCACTTATATGAAGGCCCATCTGCAGAGCGATGACATCCATATCGGCGCGGCTTTCAGCGCGCTGGCCATTGCCACTATGATCTCTCCTTTTTTTGTGGGGCTGATCGCCGACCGTTTTTTTTCCGCGCAGAAAATAATGGGCGTACTGCACCTGGCCGGCGCAGTGCTGCTGGTGATGGCCACCCGCGTAACCGACAACCAGCTTTTTTATTGGGTGATACTGGCTTATTCGTTGCTGTATATGCCCACTATTGCGCTGTCGAACAACATTGCTTTTTACCAGATGACCGATCCCGGCACGCAGTTCCCCTGGATACGGGTATTCGGCACTGCCGGCTGGATTGTGGCCGGCTGGCTGGTGGGCACCCTGGGTTTCGAGAAATCACCCGACACCTTCTACCTGGCTGCAGGCGTTTCGGTGGCGCTGGGGCTGTTCAGCTTTTTTCTGCCGCATACGCCGCCGAAGGGTGTGCAGGAAGATGCAGGTACCGGTATGCTGAAAAGCACGGGTGTATTGTTTAAGAGCCGCGCCTACGTGGTGTTCTTTATTGCCGCCATCCTGGTTTGTATTCCGCTGGCTTTCTACTATGGTTTCGCCAACCCCTTCCTCAATGAAGTGGGTATGAGCAATGCGGCGGGAAAAATGATTCTCGGGCAGGTGTCGGAAGGCGTTTTTATTCTCGCCATTCCATTTCTGTTTAACCGCATAGGCGTAAAGAATATGCTGCTGCTGGGCATGAGCGCCTGGGTGATCCGTTATATCTGCTTTGGCCTTGGTTATGAGAATCCCCAGTCGTGGTTGCTGTATGCAGGTATTATCCTGCACGGCATCTGCTATGATTTCTTTTTTGTAACGGGGTATATGTACACCGAAAAGAAAGCCGGCCCGGCCATCAAGAACGCGGCGCAGGGGCTGTTTACTTTTGCCACCTACGGATTGGGTATGTTCATCGGTACCTGGATATCGGGTTTTGTAGCGGGACATTATGCGGTGGCCGACGGTCATCTTTGGCGGCAGATATGGCTGGTACCCGCGGGCATTGCCGCCCTGGTATTGTTGTACTTCCTGTTCTTCTTTCGCGATGAAGACGGTTCTTCAAAAAACATTTCACAGTAAACTATGCAACCTCCTGTTAACACCGGCCTGATCGGTTATGGCATGGCCGGGAAAATATTCCTGGCGCCCTTTATTCATCCCGTGAACGGCCTGCACTTGCAGGTGATCAGCACGTCGAAGCCCGATGCTGCCGAAGCTGCGCGGAAAGCGTATCCCGATGCGCATATTGTATCATCGGGTGAAGCCATTATTGCCGATCCGTCGATTGAGCTGGTAGTGATCGGTACACCCAATACCAGCCATTTTTCACTGGCAAAGGCGGCCATGGAAGCCGGCAAGCATGTGCTGGTGGAAAAGCCGTTCACCGTTACGAGCGCCGAGGCCGATGAGTTGATCCGTATTGCAGCGCGGACCGGCCGCATACTAACGGTACACCATAACCGCCGCTTCGACGGCGATTATGCCACGGTAAAAAAACTGGTTGCCAGCGGCGCCCTGGGCCGGCTGGCGGAAATGCGCATCTCATACGATCGTTTCCGGCCGGCATTACGACCGGCAGCCTGGCGCGAGGCCGACCTGCCCGGCTCAGGTATTCTTTATGACCTGGGTCCGCACCTGGTAGACCAGGCGCTCGACCTGTTTGGCATGCCGCTTAGCGTGCAGGCCGATGTGCTGATCCAGCGGCCGGGCGGCCGGGTCGACGACCGTTTTGAAGTGGTATTGCACTACCCGGATGTACGGGTGGTATTGTCGGCCGGTATGCTGATTAAAGAAGCCGGTCCGCATTTCGTGCTGCATGGCGACAACGGCTGCTTTATCAAATACGGCATGGACCCGCAGGAGAACCGGCTGAAAGCAGACGCCGTTCCGCAAAACGATCCCGATTGGGGAAAAGACGATCCGTCGCTGTACGGCAAGCTGTACAATAGCTGGCAGGGCATGGAAATGAGATCGGAGATCGCGACAGACATAGGTGACTACGGCAATCTCTTCGCCAACGTGGCGGCGGCTATCCGGAAGCAGGCGCCGCTGATCGTTCAGCCCGAGCAGGCGCGCAATACCGTTCGTATCATCGAGCTGGCGATGCAATCGTCGAAGGAGGGAAGAACGATCCGGCTGTAATAATATAATAAGCCGCAGTGCGCCGTAGCTGATCAGACGATGCCTGCCAGCTCCAGGCTTTTCTTTTTCAATTGCTGTATGGCAATGTCTTCAATGATCGGATCGGGCGTCAGGATCAGTGAAGTGGCATTGGTTTTCCACCAGTTGTTTTCCATCAGTTCTTTCACGGGTAATACACCTACCAGGTATTTACGCTCTTCGCGCGCATGCCATTCTTCGATCCATTCGAATTTTTCGCGGGGAATGTATTTCCAGTCGGTAAAGCTGACGTACACCCGCAGGTAGAAATTATTGGCCAGTGTATTGGGCTGGTGGTGGTAGAGCTTTTTGTACTCGTATTTGTAATCGTAGCGCAGTGCAGACAGGTCGCTCAGCACCGCCGATGCGGTGGGGAAGCTGCCCGCGCCCTTGCCGTAGAAGAATTGCTTGTCGGCAAAACCGCTCTCGATCACCACGCCATTGTATTCGTTCTTCACGAAAGCCAGGTGGTCGTCTTGCGGTACGAACTGCGGTATCACAAAGCTGGCCACGCGGCCGTCATTCAGCTTGCGCGCCTGCGCCACCAGCTTGATCTGCTGGCCTTTTTCCGCTGCAACCTTTGCATCGGTGGCATGGATATTCTGGATGCCGGTGAACAGCAGGTTCTCGGGGTGCTCGATGATACCATAGGCATGCGTCAGCAAAAAGGCCCATTTGTTCACGGCGTCATAACCGTCTACATCAAGCGACGGGTCGGATTCTGCGAAGCCAAGCTGCTGCGCCAGCAGCAGGGCCTGCTGGAAATCGAGCTTGTCTTCGAACATCTTGGTGAGAATGAAATTGGTCGATCCATTTACCACGGCCTTGATACCGTGCAGCAGGTCGTTGTCGTAATATTCTTCCAGGTTGCGGATGACCGGGATCGAAGCGCAGGCGGCCGACTCATACAAGAAGCTCTGGCCGGTTTCCTGCTGCAGGGCCAGCAGCTCGGGCAGGTGCTCGGCGATCATTTTTTTGCTGGCGCTCACCACCGACTTGCCGTTGCGCAGCGCGGTGCTGACGATCTGGAAAGCGGCTTCCGATTCGTTGATCACTTCCACGATCACGTTGATGTCTTCATCATTCAGCAGCTCGTCGCGGTCGGTGGTGAAAAGACTGGCCGGCGCATTTCTTTTCTTCGTGGTGTCTTTGATGCAAACCTTCCTGATGCTGGCGCTCAGCGAAGGCGTTTTCTGCAAAACCTTGTACAATCCTTCTCCTACTACGCCGAAGCCAAAGAGGCCGATACTGAGCTGCTTGTGATGTGTCATAACCTTAAATTACGGTTGGGTTCAACAATGTGCTAATAATTTTTTCTTTTCTTTTTCGCCGGTGGCCGACACGATGGTTAACGCTGTTTCAAGATCGCTGACCAGGTCCTGTACGTCTTCCAGCCCCACGCTGAGCCTTACCAGGCTGTCTTTTACGCCCGCCTTTTGCCGGGTGGCGCGATCGATGGTTTTATGTGTCATGCTGGCCGGGTGGCTTACCAGGCTTTTGACGCCGCCCAGGCTTTCGGCCAGGTGGAAGAGGCGGGTGCCGGTCACCAGGGCGCTGGCTGCCGCCTCGGTATCGTTCTTCAGGGTGAAAGACACGATGCCCCCGAAGGCCGATTGCTGGCCGGCGGCTACGGCATGCTGCGGATGGCTTTCGAGCCCCGGGTAATACACCTTGTCTACCAGCGGATGAGCCGACAGGTATTGTGCGATCTGCAGGGCGTTGCGGCTGTGCTGCGCCAGCCGCAGGTGCAGGGTTTCCAGCCCGCGTATCAGCAGAAAGCTATCGAATGGCCCCAGCACGGCGCCGCAGGCGTTCTGGTAAAATTTGATCTGCGCACCCAGTTCCGGGTCTTTGGCGATAACGAGCCCGGCAATGACGTCGCTGTGTCCGCCAATATACTTGGTGGCGCTGTGCACCACGATGTCGGCGCCCAGGGCCAGGGGTTGCTGCAGGGCGGGCGAGGCGAATGTATTGTCGACCGCCAGCAGCAGCTTATAACGGTGAGCAGTAGCCGCAATAGCGCGGATATCCGATACCTTGAGGGTAGGATTGGTGGGCGTTTCCAGCCAGATCAGCCGGGTTTTTGGGGTGATAGCCCGGTTGATGGCGCCGAGATCGGTCGTGTCAACATAGGTCACTTTGATCCCGAACTTGCGGTACACCTTTTCGAAGAGTCGGTAGGCGCCGCCGTAGATATCATCCACCGCGATGATCTCATCGCCCGATTCAAGCAGCTTGATCACGGCGTCGATGGCTGCCAGTCCGCTGGCAAAAGCTGCTGCTACCGTGCCGCCCTCCAGTGTGGCCACGATCTTTTCAAGCTCCTGCCGGGTGGGGTTATTGGTACGGCTGTAGTCGAAGCCCTTGTTCACCCCGGGGGCTTCCTGTACAAAGGTGCTGGTCTGGTAAATGGGAACGGCGATAGCGCCTGTTTGCGGATCTACCGGGATGCTGTGCAGTAATTGTGTTGTCGCTTGCATGTTAAACATTTTTTAGTTTGATAAACAGTTGGTTGCGACACCACCCATCAAGTGTACCGGGAGCGCTTTACATAAAAAAAGCTCTCCCGATAAATCATCAGAAGAGCTCATATTAGAAGTTTATTCCGTCTAAGCTTTCATCAGACTTATCTCCCCCTGGGTTTCCCCATCGGGCTGGATTTGGCACCTTACTTTCCGTTTTTACACGGAAAACAGGTTGTCAAGGCTTCATCGGGCCATTTCCCTCTGCCTTTCTTGATAAGCGATGCTGTAAAGAACTGACGCAAAATTAATGCGCCGGTTTTGATTTCACCAAATATTTTTTCAAAACCGGTAGCCGGCCACCAGTCCGAACAGGGTGCTCTTCAGCTTGCCGTTTTCCCAGGCATTCAGCGGCGCGCTGTTGATTTGGGTGGCATTATTGGCCAGCCCCAGTTGCGCGCGAAGCTCGAGCATAAGCCCCGAAGCATGTTCATAACCCGCTGAAATATTCACCCCGAAATCGCTGCGGCGCATATAGGGCTTCGACAGCAATATGTCGGCATAGTCTTTCTTGTTGGCGAATTGGAAAGTTTCATTTTGCCCGTTATCATAGCTTGCCTTCGCGCCGGTACAAAACGCGGCATACGGGCCGAAGCCCATCAGCAAACGGCCGTCGCCCAGCTCCGGTTTGTAATAAAAGTTCAGGGGTATTTCCAGGTAAGAAAGCTTCAGCTTCCCATCGGGTTTTTTCATAGCGGCACCCTTGGTGCTGAACAGCAAACCCGGCTGGAAGAACAGCGAAGGCGCCAGCGGCGTTTCCACTTCCACACCCACCAGGAAGCCGGTTTTTATTTTGGTGTTTTCCGAGAGGTAAGCGGGCGGCAGCCCCGTATAATAATCGTCTACCGTCAGGTTGCTGAAGTTCATCCCTATCCGGGGGATGAAGTGAATGCTGTTGTCGTCGCGCTGCTTCGTTTGTGCCTGCCCGTTTGTAATGAAAAAGCCGGCGGCCAGGCATATCAGGAGTCGTTTCATGCTTGTAAATATCGGTGGTAGTATAACGATGCGTATTTAATTTGATTGTTCCGCCTCTTTTTTAGCTTCCGCTTTCATGGCGTCGTTGGCGGTGATAAGAAAATCAACGCGCCGGTTTTTTGCCATGTTTTCTTCCGTATCGTTGGGATAGCGGGGCTCAAACTCCCCATATCCCTTTGTTTTCACGCGACCGGCAGCTACCCCTTTTTTCTCGATGTACAGGGCTACTGCATTGGCGCGGCGTTCAGATAACGCCTGGTTGTATTCGGCAGCGCCTTTGCTGTCGGTATGGCCCGCCACTTCGAGGTTGGTGTCGGGGTATTTGTTGAGGACGGTCACCAGCTTGTCGAGCTGCACCGCGGCCGCTGTATTCAGGTCTGATTTATCGAAACCGAACAGTATCTCGCTGTTGAATTCCACTACAATTCCTTCTTCCACGCGCTCTACTTTTGCTTCGGGGATATCCTGCTTTATTTCGCGTGCCTGCTTGTCCATTTTTTTGCCGATCAGTACACCTGCACCGCCGCCTACTACGGCACCGATGATGGCGCCCAGGCCGGTATTGCCGGCCGCCTTACCCACTACCGCCCCGATGGCGGCGCCGCCGCCGGCTCCGATCGCTGCCCCTTTTTGCGTGTTATTCATTGATTTACACCCAGCCAGTAAAACAACGCCTGCCGTTAGCCCGAAGAATGCCTGTTGAAACTTTTTCATATGAGAGATGTTTACCCGTATAGGCAAAATACAGGCCAAAGTCGACTGGCTCATTTGGCGTAATTTGCGTACACGAAAAAAGCATGGCAAAGAAAAAACAAGCGGCGCCCGTTGCGGCAGAAACAGAAAGTATTGAAGTGATCGGCGCCAGGGAGCATAACCTTAAGAACATAGATATCAGTATTCCCAAAAACAAGCTGGTGGTATTTACAGGTGTTAGCGGAAGCGGTAAATCGTCGCTCGCCTTCGATACCATTTACAACGAAGGGCAGCGGCGTTATATGGAAAGCTTCGGCGCTTATGCGCGGCAGTTCGTGGGTGATATGGAGCGGCCCGATGTGGACAAGATCACCGGTCTTTCACCGGTAATTTCCATCGAGCAGAAAACAACCAATAAGAACCCCCGTTCAACAGTTGGCACCATTACCGAAGTGTACGACTTTCTCCGTTTGCTGTTTGCACGGGGCTCGGATGCGTTCAGCTACAACACGGGGAAAAGGATGACCAAATTTTCGGAAGAAGAGATCGTCGAAAATATATTCGCCCGGTACGAAAAGAAAAAGATCAGCCTGCTGGCGCCGCTGGTGCGCGGCCGCAAGGGTCATTACCGTGAGTTGTTTGAAGACATCCGCAAGAAAGGATTTCTTAAAGTGCGCGTTGACGGTGAAGTGAAAGACCTGGTGCCGAAAATGCAGGTAGACCGGTATAAGATACACGATATCGAAGTGGTGATTGACCGCATGGCGGTAGCGCCCGATGTACGCCTGCGGCTGTCGCAAAGCGTGCAGAAATCACTGCAACTGGGAAAGGGCCTGCTTTTCCTGCTGCTGAACGACAATAACCAGGTGGTGCAATACAGCCGGCAACTGATGTGCGAAGACACTGGCATCAGCTACGAAGAGCCGTCGCCCAACAGTTTTTCTTTTAATTCGCCTTATGGGGCCTGCCCGGTCTGCAAAGGGCTTGGCTCGGTGTACCAGGTCAATATGGAAGCAGTGATCCCCGACAGCACACTGAGCGTGCGCGAAGGGGCCATCGCCCCCCTGGGAGAGGAGCGCGACGCGTTTGTGTACAAACAGGTGCAGCAGCTTGCCCGTAAGCACAAGATCGACCTGAAAAAGCCGGTGAAAGACCTGCCGCAGCGCGACCTTAACCTGATCTTGTACGGGCAGCCGGATGCGCCGGAAGAAACCACGGTCGATTTTGAAGAGCAGCCGTCGACCGACCGTATCTATGCCGAAGAATTCGAAGGCGTGATACCACAGATCAAACGTTGGTTCGGCACCGGGCATTCCGATGCCGTGCGCGAATGGGCTGAAGGCTTTATGGAGCTGAGTGTCTGTACTTCGTGTAATGGTGACCGTTTGAAAAAAGAAAGCCTCTGGTTTAAGGTCGACGGAAAAAACATTGCCGAACTGAGTGAATACAATCTCGATAAGCTGCTGGACTGGTTTACGGGCATTGAAAAACGCATGAGCAAAAAACAGCAGGCTATTTCGAAAGACATATTGAAAGAGATCAGGGAGCGCCTGCAGTTTCTGCTTGACGTGGGGCTTACCTATCTTACCCTCAGTCGGCCCACCCGCACGCTGAGTGGCGGAGAATCGCAGCGCATTCGCCTCGCCACGCAGATCGGATCCCAGTTACAGGGCATCACGTATGTGCTCGACGAGCCGAGTATCGGCCTGCACCAGCGCGATAACCACCGCCTGATCACGGCGTTGCAGAACCTGCGCGACATCGGTAACAGCGTGCTGGTGGTGGAGCATGATAAGGACATTATGATGTCGGCCGATCACCTGGTCGATATCGGTCCGCGTGCGGGCAAACACGGCGGCCGTATTGTGGCGGCGGGAACGCCTGACCAGGTACTCGAAGCGGGATCGGATACCGCGCTGTACCTGAACGGCAAAAAATCCATTGCCGTTCCCGCCGAACGGCGGCGCGGTTCGGGAAAGTTCCTCGAGCTGAAAGGCGCTTCGGGCAATAACCTGCAACAATTGAATGTGAAATTCCCGCTGGGAAAACTGATCGTCGTAACCGGTGTAAGCGGCAGCGGCAAGTCGACCCTGATCAACGAAACGCTGTACCCGATACTGTCGCAGCACTGCTATCACTCAAAACAGAAGCCGCTGGCGTATAAAACGGTAAAAGGACTGGAGCATATAGACAAGGTGATCGAGATCGACCAGTCGCCCATCGGCCGCACGCCGCGCAGCAACCCCGCCACCTACTGCGGGTTCTTTACCGAGATCAGGCAGCTCTTCGCGTCTGTTCCCGAAGCGAAGATCAGGGGATACCAACCCGGTCGTTTCTCGTTCAATGTGAAAGGCGGCCGCTGTGATCTTTGCGAAGGCGGCGGCATGCGGGTGATCGAAATGAATTTCCTGCCCGATGTGTACGTACACTGTGAAAAATGCAATGGCAGGCGATACAACCGCGAAACGCTGGAGATACGGTACAAGGGCAAGTCGATCAGCGATGTGCTCGACATGACGGTAGATGAGGCAGCGGAATTCTTTCAGCCTGTTCCATACCTGCACCGGAAGATCAAAGTGCTGCAGGATGTGGGTCTTGGTTATATCACGCTCGGGCAATCGGCGGTTACGCTGAGCGGGGGAGAAGCGCAGCGGGTAAAGCTGGCCACCGAGCTGGCCAAGAAAGACACCGGCAAAACCTTTTATATTCTCGACGAACCCACTACGGGCCTGCATTTCCAGGATATCCAGCACCTGCTCGACGTGCTTAACAAGCTGGTTGACCGTGGTAATACCGTGCTGGTGATCGAACACAACCTCGATGTGATCAAGGTAGCCGACCATGTGATCGACATCGGTCCCGAAGGCGGTGACGGGGGCGGGCAGTTGCTGTTCGAGGGCACGCCTGAAGAGATGATCAGGGTGAAGGGTAGTCATACGGCCCGTTTCTTGAAGCCGGAGATCGTGGGCGGCAGGCGATAGGTTCGTGTGATATCGGGTTGGTTTCACGCAGAGCGGGCAGTTCTGTTTCTCGCAGAGAGCGGTTTTGTTTCTCGCAGAGAGCAGTTCTGTTTCTCGCAGAGCGGGCAGTTTTGTTTCTCGCAAAGAGCGCAAAGGAGCAAAGACGCAAAGGGCTAATGACCTGAGCGATGTCAAACGTCAAAAAAAGGAGTCGTCTTGCCCATGAACGTCCCACCCCGCTTGTTCGCGCAAAAGGTGCATTTTAATACATTTTCTGTTTCGCTTTGTTCCCTGCGAGAAACAAAAAACTGTTCTCTGCGGAAAAAAGGAATATTGAATCAATAAACAATCCCTTTGCGTCTTTGCTCCTTTGCGCTCTTTGCGAGAAACAAAACTGCCCGCTCTGCGAGAAACAGAACTGCCCGCTCTGCGAGAAACAGAACTGCTCTCTGCGAGAAACAAAACCGCTCACCCTGCGTGAAACAGGGCTTTTATCTCAGTTGGTATAATACATACGGTTTTCGCGGGTGATGATATCGATCGGCATATGATACACTCGCTCGCATTTCGTCCCGAAAACGAGATGCTGGTAAAGCAGCAGCACCGCTTTATACGCCTGTTCCATGGATTTCTGGCAGATCAGGAAATCGATGTATCCCTCTTCCAGGTGCTGCACATTTTCGCGGGTATAATCGTACCCGATGATGATCGGCTTGCGCGACTTCTTTTTGGCGGCATAGTAATCGGCTACGGTGCTGACCCTCGAATTGGTCACGAATACCAGCCGGATGTCCTTTTCCCGTTTCTCCACTTCGTCGAGCGCCTCGTAAATGG
>JAKPBL010000406.1 GCA_029778965.1 Bacteroidota bacterium | reverse complement strand
CTCCTTGCCACAATGCCCCAGGTCGCTGTACAGCGCCTCGGCCCCCGTGGTACAAAGGAATACAGCGCCCAGCAGCCAGAAGCCTTTGGGATAGGTAGTAAGCAGCTCGATGGCGTAGTGCGGACTGAAAGCGCGGAATATCGACAGGTTATCGCTGAGGTGTACCGTGCCCAGCAATCCCAGCATCGAAAACCACAATACCATGATAGGCCCGAAAAATTTCCCGATGCTGGCGGTGCCGAACTGCTGTACGAAAAACAGCAGGGAGATAATACCCAGCACAATCGACATCACCGTGGTTTGGGTGATATCGTGCAGGTGGGGTATCTGCCGCAAACCTTCAATAGCCGAGGTAACGGTAATGGGAGGGGTGATCATGCCGTCGGCCAGCAGCGCCGCGCCCCCGATCATGGCGGGGATTACCAGCCATTTTTTGCGTCGCCGTACCAGGGCATACAGGGAGAAAGTGCCGCCTTCCCCCCGGTTATCGGCCTGCAGCGTGAGGATCACGTATTTGACCGTTGTTTGCAGCGTAAGCGTCCAGATGATACAGGAGAGCCCCCCGAGGATTAATTTTTCCGTGATCTCCCTGTCTTTGATGATCGCATTGAGTACATATAGGGGCGATGTACCGATGTCGCCGTAGATAATGCCCAAAGCCACCACCAGCCCTGCCAGGGTGGCCTTATTCATGTGTTTGCCCACAATAGGATTATTAAAGTATGGCCGGCTTCCGCCGCCTTATCGTGCAAAGGTATAGTTAAAAATAAATTTGTCTGTATCTTATGTATGCGAATCCCAATCTACCTTTATTAAAATAGAACGCATGAATATTAGGCTAATGGTTTTCAGCCTCCTGGTGCTCGCGGGGCCGCGGGTATTTTCCCAGTCGCCCCGTTTGCAATATTCCGACCCCGAAAAAGAAGACAGCCGCCGTACCAATTTCGAGATCATGGGGAAAATCGGCAACGATGTGCTGGTCTATAAAAATAACCGGAACGACCATGTGGTGGGTGTATATGGCGACGACATGAAGCTGAAAGAGACGATAAAGCTTGATTTTGTACCCGACCGGCTGATCAATATCGATTATATCGCCTATCCCGACCGCATCCTGCTTTTTTACCAGTACCAGAAGAAAAGAGTGGTCTATTGCGACCACGTGGCGCTGGGCGCGGGCGGTAAGATACAGGGAACGCCGCTGACCCTCGACACCACTGAAGTAAACAGCTCATCGAACAATAAGATATATACGATCGTAAACAGCGACGACAAGCAGAAGATCATGCTGTTTAAGGTGAACAGCAGCAACCCCCGTAATTTCGTCGTCACCTCTTTCTTATACAACACCCAGCTCGATCTTATTACCCGTAACCGGTCGGAAGTGGCGATGGCCGACAAGAACGAGTATTTTTCCGATTTCCAGTTGAGCAATGCCGGCGAGCTGGTGGTAGGCCGCTTCCAGCGGGCGGGCAATAACAACGATGTGATCGCTGCGGTCGATATGCTGATCAAGTATCCCGATTCGCTGGCCTTCAGCCAGCGGAACGTTGACATCGGCAAACAGGTGCTCGACAATATCATGATCAAGATCGACAACAGCAACAACCGCGTGCTGATGAGTTCCTTTTACAGTCGCCAGAAAAGAGGCAATATGGAAGGCCTTTACGTGGTGAACTGGAACAAGGCCGACAATACCAAGATCATGGATACGGCCATTTTCTTCAATGAAGAAATCCGGGTGCTGGCCAAGGGCAACGAAGCCAACCGGAAAACGGCCCTGAATGATTTTTATATCAAGAACATTTATACCCGCAAAGACGGGGGGTATGCAGTGGTAAGCGAATCGCTGTACACCACCTCGCGCTACAATAATTTCAACCGCTGGGATTATATGGGATGGGGTAACCCGTGGGCCGGCCCCATGGGCTATGGCTACTGGTCGCCCTATTATAGCCCCTGGTCTATGCCCTGGAGCCGGTACGGCTGGAACGCGCCTACGCAAACGCGTTTTTTTGCCGACAATGTGCTGGTATTGTCATTCGATAAAGACAACCGGTTGGAATGGAGCAATGTGATCAGCAAAAGCCAGTTCGACGACGAAACCGATAACCTGATTTCTTACGGAAATATGAATACCGGCAGTGAAGTGCACTTTCTTTTTAATACTTTCGAGCGCAGAACTTTTGTATTGACCGACCAAAGCCTCGATGCGGCGGGAAAGTTAACCAGGTATCCGACCTATAAAAACCTTGACAAAGGGTACGAGTTCATGCCGAGGTTTGCGAAACAGGTCAGTGCGCGGCAGTTGGTGATCCCGTGCCTGTATAGGAATTACCTGTGCTTTGCCAGGGTAGACTTTTAAACCAAAATATGTGATTGGAGTTTTCCGGCAGAAGAACCCGGGTAATGCGTTCCTGCTGCTGATTTATGCGCTGATCCTTAAATTTCCGCTTTTTCTGCATGCACCTGCGCCTTTGCGCCAGGAGGAAGACAACTATTTGTACAAGCTGGTCCTGCGGGTGCTGCATCCTTTTGCGGGCGATAAGGGTTTCCTGTACGGCTTGCTGGCCTTTGCGCTGCTGTTCTTACAAGCCAGCCTGCTGAACCGGGTCGCCAATAGCATCAAACTCTTCCCCAAGCCGAATTTCCTGGTGGGAATGAGCTTTCTGCTGGTATCGTCGCTGCTGCCTGAATGGAACCAGTTTTCCAGCACCATGATCGTGAATCTGTTGCTGATCTGGATATTCTACGGCATGTCGGGCTGGTACAACCATGCGAAGCCGTTGTCGGCCATTTTCAATACCTGTCTTATTGTTGGAGTGCTGCCCCTGTTGTACAGTCCCTGTGTCGCTTATCTCGTTATGCTGTTACTGGCGATGATCATTACGCGGCCCGTGCGGGTGGGCGAGATCGTAGTGGGGCTCATTGGGTTCCTGACGCCTTATTATTTCCTGTTTATTGTACTGTATCTGACGAATGATTTCAAGCCGTATGAGCTGGTGCCCAGGATCAGTTTTCACCTTCCCCGGCTACCGGCTTCGCTCTGGATTACGGTGGGTATCCTGCTGCTGGTGGTGCCCTTTTTGGCGGGTGGCTGGCTGGTACAGGAAAACCTGAACAAAATGCTGATCCAGGTGCGCAAATGCTGGAGCCTGGTGTTGTCCATTCTAATCGTAGGGCTGCTGATCATTCTGGTGAACCCTGGTAACAACTACCAGCACT